>DASVHS010000491.1:0-3582 GCA_036382495.1 Thermoanaerobaculia bacterium
GATCCACCATCGTGTTGATCGTGTTCTTCAGCTCGAGGATTTCGCCCGACGCCTCCGCGGTGATCTTCTTCGACAGGTCGCCGTTCGCGACCGCCGTCGTGACCTCGGCGATATTGCGCACCTGTCCCGTGAGGTTCGACGCCATCGAGTTGACCGAGTCGGTGAGGTCCTTCCACGTCCCCGCAACGCCTTTGACTTCGGCCTGCCCGCCCAGCTTTCCCTCCGTGCCGACTTCGCGCGCGACGCGCGTGACTTCGGCCGCGAACGAGTTGAGCTGATCCACCATCGTGTTGATCGTGTTCTTCAGCTCGAGGATTTCGCCCGACGCCTCCGCGGTGATCTTCTTCGACAGGTCGCCGTTCGCGACCGCCGTCGTGACCTCGGCGATGTTGCGCACCTGTCCAGTGAGGTTCGAGGCCATCGCGTTGACCGAGTCGGTGAGGTCCTTCCACGTGCCGGCGACGCCGGGCACTTCTGCCTGACCACCCAGCCGTCCCTCGGTGCCGACTTCGCGCGCCACGCGTGTGACTTCCGACGCGAACGAGCGGAGCTGATCGACCATCGTGTTGATCGTGTTCTTGAGCTCGAGGATTTCGCCGAGCGCTTCGGCGGTGATCTTCTTCGACAGATCGCCGTTCGCGACCGCCGTCGTGACTTCAGCGATGTTGCGAACCTGCGACGTGAGGTTCGCGGCCATGTAGTTGACCGAGTCGGTGAGATCTTTCCACGTGCCGCTGACGCCTTTGACGTCCGCCTGTCCGCCGAGTTTTCCTTCCGTGCCGACTTCGCGCGCGACGCGCGTGACTTCCGACGCGAACGACCGCAACTGGTCGACCATCGTGTTGATCGTGTCTTTGAGCTCGAGGATCTCTCCGCGTGCTTCGACCGTGATCTGCTTGGAGAGGTCGCCGTTTGCGACAGCGGTTGTGACCGCGGCGATGTTGCGGACCTGACCGGTGAGGTTCGCGGCCATGGAGTTGACCGACTCGGTGAGATCGCGCCATGTACCGCTGACGCCCTGAACTTCTGCCTGACCACCGAGTTTGCCTTCGCTGCCGACTTCGCGCGCGACGCGCGTGACTTCCGATGCGAACGACCGCAGCTGGTCGACCATCGTGTTGATCGTGTTCTTGAGCTCGAGGATTTCGCCACGGACTTCGACGGTGATCTTGCGGGAAAGGTCGCCGCCGGCAACGGCGGTCGTGACTTCGGCGATGTTGCGGACCTGAGCGGTGAGGTTCGACGCCATCGAGTTGACGGAGTCGGTCAGATCCTTCCACGTGCCGGCCACGCCTTTGACATCGGCCTGGCCGCCGAGTTTTCCTTCGGTTCCGACTTCCCGGGCGACGCGCGTAACTTCCGATGCGAATGAGCTGAGCTGATCGACCATCGTGTTGACGGTCTTTGCGGTGCGGAGGAACTCGCCCTTGAGCGGGCGTCCATCGAACTCGATCGCCATCGATCGCGTGAGGTCGCCCTTGGCGACGGCGCCGATGACGCGCGCGATCTCGTTTGTCGGCTGGACGAGATCGACGACAAGCGAGTTGACCGCGTCGGCGGTCTCGGCCCAGGCGCCATTCGCAGCGGGCTGCGCCATGCGCGAGTTGAGTTTTCCTTCTTTGCCGACGACGGTCGAGATGCGCGCGATTTCAGCGCACATCCGTTCGTTCTGCTCCGCAATGTCGTTCAGCGTGTCGGCGATCTTCCCCTGCGTGCCGGTGTGCTCGATCGGCATGCGGGCTTTGAAGTCGCCCTTCTTCAGTGCGGTGAGCGTACGCAGGAGCTGTCGCTCGAAGTCCCGCATTGTCGGCTCAGTCGCTATATCGAGACCATGAGTGGTCATCGCGCGCTCCCCCTCTGGAAACGGATCGTGCTACCTCTGTCGGTGATGGTGGTCGAGTTTGTTCAAGGCTGGCTGAGCCGTTCATAAGCAACGGCTTACGCCGCCTTCTGAGGTCCCGAAATGCAGGTTCTAAGCCATGGATGAGGCCGTAATCAGAGCGCAGAGGGCAGAGGGCAGGAAGAAGAGAATGTGAGAGTGAAGACTCTTGCCTTCGCCGTTCTTCTATCAGCGTCCATGGTGGCTCAAGGCACGATCGAGATCCGGCGCAACGGAAGGGTCGTTGCGACCGATCACGCGCAGCCGACCAACGCGATCCGCGTCCTGTTCATCGGCAACAGCCTGACGTTCTGGAACGAGATGCCCTCGCTCACCCGCCGCGTCGCCGGATCCCTCGGCGCGCAGCCGGCGCTCGCTACCGAATTCAGCGGCATGGGCGGCGCGACGGTCAGACAGCATTGGGAAAAGGGTGCGGCGCTGCGCCGGATCCGCGAAGCAAAGTGGAACTTCGTGGTTCTGCAGGCGCAGAGCATCGAGATGATGGATCGACCCGACGAGACGAAGAAGTACGCGAGGCTGTTCGATGGCGAGATCGATCGTGCCGGTGCGAAGACCGTGATCTTCGAGACGTGGAAGCCTGAAGGCTCACCGGGAACGCAGTCGCACTTGAACGCACGTTACGCGGCACTCGCGCACGAGCTCGACGCGGTGGTCGCGCCCGTCGGATCGGCGTGGGAAACGCTGCAGCGCAACGGCATGAGCCTGTTCGACCCGGGCGGCGTCCATCCCAACTTGCGCGGGTCCTACCTCACGGCGTGCGTTTTCTACGCAACGTTCTACCGCGCCGATCCTGCCGGCGCGACGCACGTGTTCGAAACGAAGTTCGACGTGCCGGAAAGCTACCGCCGCGATCTGGAAGTTGAAAAGATTTCGGATGAGGACGCGGTGGCGATTCAGCGGGCGGCATGGGCGGCGGTGAGCCAGCGCCCTCGCCCCGCGCAGCGGGGAGAGGGTGGCCGAAGGCCGGGTGAGGGGCCGCCCCTCATCCGCGCTTCGCGCACCTTCTCCCCGCACGCGGGGCGAAGGCTCATTTGTTTTTCAGTTTTTCAGCCGATACCCAATCTTCCTAACAGTGAGGATGTGCACCGGCGCCCCCGGATCAACCTCCAGCTTCCGCCGCAACTCCGCAATGTGTGTGTCGACCGTCCGCGTCACAACCGAGTCCGCGTATCCCCACACGTTTTTCATCAGCTCGAGACGTGAGACGACGGCGTTGCGGCGCGCCAGCAGCGCGATCAGCAGGTCGAATTCCTTCGGCGCGAGATCGACGGAAACGCCGGCGCGGAGGACGGTGCGGCTGGCGCGATCGATCACGACATCGCCGAAACCTTCGGCCGTCTGCGTGATGGCGTTCCCGCCGCGGCGGAGCAGCACCTCGACGCGCGCGAGAAGCTCGAGCAGTCCGAACGGCTTCGTCACGTAGTCGTCGGCGCCCATCTTGAGGCCGCGCACTTTGTCGCTCTCCTCGCCTTTGGCAGTGAGGATCAGCACCGGCATCGTCAGCCGCGACTCGCGAATGCCTTTGAGCACGCGAAAGCCGTCGAGCTCCGGCAGCATCAGATCGAGGATGACGAGGTCGGGTGTCTCGCGGCGCGCGGTGGCCAGTCCGGCCGAACCATCACTGGCGACGTCCACACCGTACCCTTCGATCTCCAGGTTGTTGCGCAGTCCGAACGCCAGCT
>DASVHS010000492.1:0-1939 GCA_036382495.1 Thermoanaerobaculia bacterium
GATTCCTCGCGCTCTGCGGCGCTCGGAATGACATGATGCCGGTAGGCGCGACATTCGCACTGAAAGAAGACCAATGGCCAGAGGCTGGGAAAGTAAATCCGTCGAGAGTCAAATCGAAGACCGCCGTGAACCGGTTTCCGGGGACAGGTTCGAGATAGCGCAGGACAAGCTGGAGCTCACGCGCAAGCGCGAAGGACTGGAGTCCTCCCGCCGCGGCGTCGCTCGCGAGCTCGAGGCGTCGTCGTCGGATCTCCGTCGTCGATCGCTCCAGGCGGCGCTCAAGCACTTCGACGCGGAACTGAAGAAACTCGGTTAGCGCGCCGGCGTGAGTTGAATCTTGTTGACGACATTCTCCATGTCGCGAACCTGCTCGTGCATTCCCTGAATGGCCTGATCCTGCTGGATCTGCTTCTTCTGCGTCTCGAGCAGCTGATCCTCGAGCGATTTGACGCGACGGACGAGGTCTTCGTTGGACTTCTGCAGGTCGTCCATGGAGAGGGCGCCCTTTGAGCCACCACAACTTACGAGCATGAGCAGGCAGAGAGAGATGATGGTGACGCGCTTCATTTGAGATCTCCTTATGTTTGAATTTTCTCACCTCTGTCGCGTGCTACAATCCGGGCCACCCCGTCCAATTTCCATGGTCACCGAACGTCGTCGCCATCAGCGAGTGAAACTACGAGATCCTCTTCGCGGAGCCGTCGGCGCCGCAAGAATCTACGTGCTCGACGCGTCGATGGGTGGCATGCGCGTGGCCCATCAGGGAACTCTGCCGGAGCCGGGCGAATACTGCCGCCTCGAGCTGCCGTCGGATCTGGGTACGATCAAAGTCGACTGCGAAGTCGTCCGCACCGTCCCCCAACCGCCGCCTTTGACGCAGACCACGAAGCCGATTTTTCACAGCGGTCTGGCAGTGGTCACTCCGGCGGACCGCCAGTCGGCCGAGCGGTTGAAGACGATCTTCGACAAGCTCCCGTCCGATCCGCTGCGCGAGCACGATAACTAGCGCGTTGTCGTGAACCAGCTCCGCACCTTGCTGTAGTACGCCGAAGGCGCGATTCCGCTCGCGGCGAGATCCGTCTGCGCGTGACGTTCGCCGAGGAGGACTTCGCGAGCGCGCAAGGCGCCGAGGTCGGCGATCGGGGCGAGGCGTTCCCAGCGTCGCTCGACAAAGTTGAGAGGCATCCGGTGGCGCGGACGGATGACGACGACGCGCTCATCGTCGACGGTGTGATCGATGTCGTTCGAGTTCCGGAAGATGCCGCCTTCACTCTCTCCCTTCGACACCATCACGACGACCGCATCACAACCGCGGTCGAACAGGTATTCGTAAGGCGCGTTGGCGGAGAAACTGCCGTCGCCGTAACGTTCCCCATCGAGTTCAGCGGCGTGTGTGTAGAACGGCGGGAGGTAGTTGCTCGCCAGGAGGACGCGGAACGGATCCGCCGCCGCCTTGACGTCGACGATGACCGGCGCGCGATCGCGAAGTCTCGTCAACGCGACGTAAAGCGGGAGTGTCGCGTCCGACTTGATGTTCTCGGCAATGACGTAGCGCTCGAACGCCTTCCGGTGAAGACGCGACCAGATGAACGGAGAATGCTCACGAAAGAGGTTCGTGAGATCGATCACGGGCATGCGCGAGAAGAAGCGCCAATACGAGCGCAGCCTCCGCCAGTTTCCGACCGCGACCGCCGCCGCGTTCCAGGAGCCGGCGGAGACGCCCAGACACATCGCCGGCTGAACGCCGAGGGAGTAGAGCGTTTCGACGACGCCGACCTGGAAGATGCAGCGGGATGAGCCGCCTGAGAAGAGAAGCCCTACCTTCTTCGCTTGGGTGAGTCTTTGCAGAATCACGCGTTGAAGATCGCATGTTTTGTGCCTGATGCAGGATGACGTGCTAGATCGCGGCGCGCACGGTGGCCACGACCTCGTTGCCCGA
>DASVHS010000493.1:0-13153 GCA_036382495.1 Thermoanaerobaculia bacterium
GGCAGAATTCACGCGTTCCTGCAGGTTCCCGCCACGGATGTATCGCCGTCGATCCGTATTCTGAACGTGCGATGCCACTGTCCGCCACAGAACTCCGCCTCCTCGAGGAAGCCTGCGCGAACCGCGAGAATCGGATCGCTCTCGAGCTCCTGAATGTCTTCGGTGCAACGACGGCAGCGGAGATCCTCAAACAGATCGCCGATGCACCGGTGACGATCCGCGCCGATTTCATGACCCAGGTGCGGAAAGCGATCGACGAACAACGCCGTTTCCGGCCGCGCCGGTGAACGCAATCGGCGTGCTACGATCTCGACCCTGACACGTTCGGAACGCTTCGCGCTTACTGTTTGCGCCGCCGTCTCGCTCGTCCTGCGGTGCGTCGCGTTTTTCCACTACCGCTTCGATTCTGACGAGCCGCAGCATCTTCACGTCGCGTGGGGCTGGACGGCGGGGCTCGTCCAGTATCGCGACTACTTCGACAACCACGCACCGCTGTTTCATCTCGCGACAGCGCCGCTCGTGGCCGCACTCGGTGAGCGTCCGGACATCCTCTTCTACATGCGCGCGGCGATGCTGCCCCTATTCGCCGTCGTCCTTCTCTTCACGTATCGGCTCGCGCTGCGGCTCTACTCGCAACGCGTCGCGCTCTGGTCGGTGGTGCTGCTCAGTCTCTGGCCTTCGTTCTTTCTGAAGTCGCTGGAGTACCGCAACGACAACGCCTGGAACGCACTCTGGATGATTGCGCTGGTCCTCTTCGTGTCAGGGCCGCCATCGATGCGACGGTGGTTCATCGGCGGCATCGTCATCGGATGCGCGTTCGCGGTATCGCTCAAGACGCTGCTGCTCGTGATCACGCTCGCCGGCGCCGGGATGATTACCCGTTACGTGCGCCGCGACAAGACTCCGTTCGGCGCATCGTTGGCCGCGGCGCTGGGAGGGGTCGTCATCGTGCCCGCGATCGTCGCCTCGTACTTCATCGCCGTCGGCGCCTGGGCAAATCTCGTCTACTGCGTGTTCACGTTCAACACGCTTCTTCAGAAAACGCATCCGTCGAACACGCTCGAACACGTGCTCTGGCCGATCGCGATGGCCGCCATCGTGCTCGTCGCCCGCCGCTATCCGCAAAGCGATCCGCGGCGGATGTTCTGCGCGATCGCATTCGCGGTCTTCGCCGTCACGCTCGTCAGCTTCTGGCTCCTGATCTCGCCGCGCGACATGCTCCCGATCATGCCGCTGGGCGTCATGTTCGCGGTCGCGGCGTTCGACCGGTTCGACGACCGCGTCATCGTTTACGCAGTTGCGGCCGTCGTCCTCGTCATCTCATTGTTTTACTACGCAAGCCGTTTTCAGGATCGGACCCAGGAATTCGTGACGATGATGAATCAGACGCTTCATCTGACGCGGCCCGGCGAACCGATCATGGACCTGAAGGGCGAGACGATCTACCGCCGCCGTCCGTTCTACTTCATCTTCGAGTTCATCGCGCACGAGGCCATCGAGAAGGGCCTGATCGCCGATCGCGTCCCGGAAGCAGTCGTCGCCGCGCGTTGCTATGTGGCGCAGGCGGACGGCGCGCAGTGGCCTGACCGCGCCCGAAAGTTCCTCAACGACTACTTCCTGGACCTCGGACGCCTGCGCGCGGCCGGAGACTGGGTCGATCCCGACGGCACGTTCAGTATCGCCGTGCCTGGCCGGTACATCGTGATCGACGACAAAGGTCCCGTCGCGGGCACGATCGATGGCGTGGTGTACGGCGCGCCCCGCGATCTGACGAGCGGCGATCACAAGTTTCTCGGCTCAAAACCGAGCCAGCGTTACGCCGTGCTGTGGGCGCCGGCGTTCGAGCGCGGCTTCTCGCCATTCCATCTCAAGGATCGGAACTTCAGGTATAGAGACCACCAGAGACATTCAAGACTGTTCCTGTGATGTAGCCGGCCTGTTCGGAAGCCAGGAACACAACGGCGTTCGCGACGTCGTCGGGCGTGCCCAGGCGCTTGAGTGCGATGCGCTCGACCAGCTTCGTCTTCGCGTCGGCGCCCAACGCGTCCGTCATCGCCGTCTGGATGAAACCAGGTGCCACCGCGTTTACGGTCACATTGCGTGATCCGATCTCGAGCGCGAGCGACTTCGTGAATCCGATCAGCGCCGCTTTGGAAGACGCGTAGTTCACCTGCCCGGCATTCCCCATCAGTCCGACGACTGAAGAGATGTTGATGATCCGTCCCCATCGAGCGCGAATCATCTTCTTCACGATTTCCTGCGTGATGTGAAACGCGGAGTCGAGGTTCGTGCGAATCACATTCGTCCACGCGTCGGGCTTCATCCGGATGAACAGGTCGTCCTCGGTGATGCCGGCGTTGTTGACGAGGATGTCGATTCCTCGTTCTTCGAGCAGTTTCTTTACGCGGTCGCGAACGTCGGCGCCGGTGATGTCCAGCTCGACCGCCGTTGCGTTCCCGATCGACTGCGCGATCTGCTGCACCCGCTCGAGGCTGCGAGCAGCGACGAGGATGTGCGCACCCGTTTCGCCGAGACGCCGCGCGATGGCCTCGCCGATGCCGCGCGATGCGCCGGTCACGAGTGCCGTCTTTCCGCTCAAGTCGATCTTCATGCGTTTCCCTTTGCAACAAACGCTTCCAGCGACGGGACATCCGAGATGTTGATCAGCTCCACCGACGGATCGATTCGCCTGATCAATCCCGTGAGGACGCTTCCCGGACCGACTTCGACGAAGTGCTTCACACCCATCGAGACCATCTTCTGCACCGATTCGACCCAGCGCACAGGCGATACGACCTGCCGCACGAGCGCGTTCCGCACCGCGTGCGCCGTCCCGATCGGCGACGCGTCGACGTTCGAGATCAGCGACAGCCAGAGATCCTTGAACGGCGCCTCATCCAGAATCGGCTTCAACTTCTCCTCGGCCGGCTTCATCAGCTCGCAATGAAACGGAGCCGAAACCGGAAGAGGTACTGCGCGGCGCACCCCACGTTTTTTCGCGATCTCGATCGCGCGCTCGATCCCGGCCTTCGTTCCGGCGATGACGATCTGCCCGGGCGCGTTGATGTTCGCGACGGAAACGACTTCGCCCTGCGCAGCCTCCTCGCAGATCGAGCGCACTTCGTCGAGAGACGGGCCGATCAACGCCGCCATCCCACCCGTCCCGACCGGCACGGCCTCCTGCATGAACTTTCCACGGAGATGCACGATCTTCGCGGCTTCCGCCGGCGTCAAGCCTCCGACGCTGACGATCGCGCTGTACTCGCCGAGGGAGTGACCGGCGACGAGGTCGCGGCGTGTGGCGCCCTGCTCCTCGAGCACCGCGTGAATCGCTGACGACACGGCCAGGATCGCCGGCTGGGTGTTCTCCGTCAGCTTCAGCTGTTCGTCGGGACCTTCGAAGCAGAGTTTCGAAATCGAGAATCCAAGCGCGGCGTCGATCTGGTCAAAGACGCGTCGCGCGGTCGGGAAACGCTCCGCGATGTCCTTGCCCATCCCGGCGTACTGACTTCCCTGCCCCGGAAAAACGAATGCGGTGTTGTGTTGCATCGAGCGCAAATTCTAAACGATTGCCGTCTCGTGCTCTTTCGAGTGCAGCTCGCTGATCTTGTCGCGGATCTTGATGTCCATCTCGTTGACGGCGAAGTCGCGCGCGACGCGGATCGCGTTCTTGATCGCCTTCGCGTTCGAGCGGCCGTGGCAGACGATGCATCCGCCGTTGACGCCGAGGAGCGGGGCGCCGCCGTATTCGGAGTAATCCATGCTTTTCTTGAGATCGTCGAACGCTTTCTTGAGAATGACCGCGCCGATTTTCCGGATCGGCGATCGCGTCACCTGCTCGCGCAGTTTGCGTCCCACCATCTCACCGAGCGCTTCGCCCGCTTTCAGGACGACGTTGCCGATGAACCCGTCGCACACGACGACATCGCAGTTGCCGTTGAAGACGTCGCGCCCTTCGGCGTTGCCGATGAAGTTGAGTCCCGTCTCCTTGAGGACGCGGAACGTCTCCTTCGTGAGCTCGTTGCCCTTACCTTCTTCTTCGCCGATCGAGAGCAGTCCGACCCGCGGCGCCTCGATGCCGAACACCATCTGCGCGTAGAAGTGACCCATGACCGCGAACTCGCGCAGGTACGCGGCCTTGGAGTCGACATTCGCGCCGACATCGAGGAGAACGGTGTACGCGTTTGCGTTCGGAAGAACCGCCGCAAGCGCCGGCCGGCTCACGCCTTCGATCGTGCCGAGGACCATGTAGGCGGAGGTCATGGCGGCGCCGGTGTGGCCGGCGGAGACCATCGCCTGGGCGCGGCCCTCTTTCACGAGGTTCGCGCAGACGCGGATCGAGGAGTTGCGTTTCTTGCGGATCGGCGCGAGAGCCGTGTCGTCCATCTCGACGACTTCACGCGCGTCGACGATCTCGATGCGCGTCGCGCGGCCGTCGCCGAACTGCTTCAGCTTTTCAGCGAGGACTTCCTGTTTGCCGACGAGGAGGATGTCGACGGGATACTCGGCAGCCGCGAGGAGGGCGCCTTTGATGATCTCGTCAGGCGCGTGATCGCCGCCCATCGCGTCGAGTGCGATGCGGCACGAACCTGCTCGCGCTCCTTCCGCCATGGAATATCGTCATTCTGAGCGCCGTCTTCGCGGCTCAGGATGACATCTACAGGGCGCCCTTGACCGCGATGACTTCGCGTCCCTTGTAGTAGCCGCACTTCGGGCACACGCGGTGAGGCATCTTCGCCTCGTGACACTGCGGGCACGTCGAGAGCGACTTCGCCTCGAGGAAATCGTGGGCACGGCGCGTACGCGTGCGGGCTTTGGAATGGCGTCGTTTCGGATTCGGCATCGGTGAATCTCCTACTGATTATTTTTTCTGGACAGCTGATCGCGAATACCCTGCAGCGCGCCCCATCGCTCATCCGTGACGCTATCGTCGCAGTTGCAGCGCTCGCGCGTGCGATTCGCTCCACATTTCGGGCAAAGACCGAGACAGTTCTCGTCACAAAGCGGCTTCATCGGAATCGAGAGGTGAATCTGTTCGAGCGCCAGATCCCGGAGCGGGATCCTTCGGTCGGAGTAGAACTCGACATCGAGCTCTTCCTCCCCGCCAATCTCGACCTCTTCTTCCTCTCCGAACCCCTCGGGACGAGGCCGGAATCTTACGTGAAACTTTGACGGGTTCGCAAACGGATACGGATCGAGGCACCGCGAGCAGTTCAGGTCCATCGTGACCTGCGACGACCCCTCGGCGATGTATTCGCCGGGCGAGTTGCCCTGCTCGACGCGCGCCTCCATCTCGATCGTGCCCACACCCGACACGACCTCCCGATCCACCTCGGAGGCGGGCAGCTCGAATCGGCCGCGGTACGTCTGCGGTCCGTGTTCGTCGATATCGTCGAAATTGATGACGTCGTTCATGGCTCCACCGAAGGCAATGGTGCAGAGGCTCACTAACCTCTTGACCTGCCGATCTATTTCGACGCGATCCGCACGCGCAACTCCTCGCTCGCGGGTGTGACGGAATGGGACGCTTCGATCGATTGCGCAGCCGACAGGTACCCGATCCAGCGCCGCAGGTCGCGAGCTGAGCGGTAGATGCGAGGGGCGGCCAGTCGAAGCCCGGTGTTGTCGCCAAGCTGCTCGAGAAGGGGCACGGCGCGTTTCGGATCAAGGCGGACGGCCCAGTCGTTCGACGGCCATTGCGCGTCGACGAAGTTCTCGATCGCGTAGCGCTGCATGCTGTTCTTGTCGAACGCGACGAGGAGCTGGTCATTCGTCGTCCGGATCTCGCCGAACATGGTCGCCGGTTCCTCGATCTTCTTGACGAGAGCCTGGTTCTCCGGCGTGTTCTTCGCGACGATCAAGCCGTCCGGGTGCGGCAACAACGTCCGCGCGTTGACGTCGTACAGGACGATCGAGCCGCCGTTGTCGAGCAGATGCGAGACACGCGCGAGGAACAGGCGGTCGAGATCGCCGATGACGCGCGGCGGCGTGCGGAACGTGGCGGCAAGAAGAGCGTTCGCCGGAAACCGCGGATGATGTAGGACAGGCACTCCTGCCTGTCCCGGGACAGGCAGGAGTGCCTGTCCTACACTCAGCGGAGCCACGCTGACCAGATTCACATCATCCTTCCCGATCTGAATCGCCGTCACCGATGGTCTTCCGATCGGCGGGTATCCGTTGGACGAGCGGCCCTGCTGCACGACGATCGCGTCGGCAGCTCCGAGTCCATTCGCGCCGGCAAGGAGTTGATCGACGCGCGTAAGGCCGAGGGGCTCGCCGGCGCCGGCGTTGATGAGGAAGGTGCCGGAGGTGACGCGCGCGTCGATGCCGGAGCCGAACATGAGGTAGATCCGCACGACGGCGGCGCGCAGTGGATCGAGATGGATGGCGTAGCTCGTCGCCTTCTCGCCGCGCCAGAGCACGAGATCCGCGCCGCCGATCATCCACGATCGCGGGATCTGTGCGGTCTCTGCCCAATCGCTGATCGGCGCGCGCGTGATCGGATTTTCGATGAGCTTCGCACGAACGACGGCTGCGGCGGGGATGAGCGCGAACGTATCCGCATTCGCCGGCACGGACGCGAGCAGCTCCCGCTGCCTCTGTGTCAGCGGGAAGCGAACGCCCTCGCTCGCTTTCGGCGTCGTGACCTCGAGATACAACGCCAGCGCGCCCGCAATGAACGCGACGATGAGCACGACGATCGCGAGCTTCCGCACCTGTTACTATCCGCCTCCGTGATTCTGCCGGCCATCGGCACAGTCGTTCACACTCTGAGCCATGCTCTCGCGCAGCGGATCACCCGCACCGCTCGTGCTGCGACGACGCGTCAACAAAGACTACGCATCGGCTTCGACATCCGTCCTTTTTACGAGCCGCTGACGGGGGTCGGCTGGTATCTCTATCATCTTCTGCATGAACTCGCGCGACATGACGACGTCGAGCTCGTACTTTTCGGCGACGCCCGTGTCACGGATGAAGGTCCGCACCTCCATGCCGATCTGCCGGCGAACGCGCAATTGTGTGTTTTCGATCTGCGAGGCCAGGGGAAGTCACGGCTGGCCCGGCCGCTGACCGCCGCGGCGTACGTCGCGTGGATGGCGCTCGAGCACTGCGACGTCATCTTCGGCGCAAACTATTTTCTGCCGCGGCTGATGGGCGCGGTGGCGCGGCGGCGGATCATCACGATTCACGATCTGACGTACAAGCGATTCCCGGAGCTGCTGCAAAAGGAGACGCTCGAGAATCTCGAGCGCCAGATGATGCGCGAGATCGCGCTCGCGGACGCAATCATCTGCGTGTCGGAATCGACACGGCGCGATCTCCTGCAGTTTTATCAGGCCGATCCACGTCGCGTTCACGCGATCCATTCCGGCATCGCGCCGTTGCCCGAGCCCTATCCGGTGCCGGGTCTGCCGAAGCGATACATCCTGTTCGTCAGCACGATCGAGCCGCGAAAAAACCTCGACGTGCTGCTCGACGCGTTCGAGCAGTTGCGCGGCGAGTACGACGGTTCGCTCGTCGTCGCCGGCCGGGTCGGTTGGAAAGCCGGAGAGACGGAGCGCCGCCTCCATGCAACCGGCATCGTGCATCTCGATTACCTGCCGCCCGCGCAACTGGCATCGGTCTATCGCAACGCGGACGTGTTCGTGTTCCCGTCGATCTACGAGGGATTCGGATTCCCGCTTCTGGAGGCGATGGCGCTCGGCGTCCCGTCGATCGCGGCACGGTCGTCGTCGCTGCCGGAAGTCGGCGGCGATGCGGCGCTGTATTTCGATCCGAGCAACGCACAGGAGCTGGCGCACGCAATCCGTCGCGTCGTGGCCGACGAGAATCTCCGCCACGACCTGATCGCGCGCGGACATGCGCGCGCCGCACAATTCCGATGGGACGTGGCCGCAGACCAGACGTTGCGCGTGATTCGATCGGTCACGTCATTCTGAGCGCCGAAGAGCGCGAAGAATCTGGGCGGCAGCTACCACCACCCAGATTCCTCGCCGTCTTCGCGGCTCGGAATGACATGATTTCCCGATTGCAATCTCTGAGCGTCGTCATCGACGGCCGTCCGCTGGTGGGCAACCGCACGGGCATCGGCGTGCACACCGCGGAAATTGCGCGGCGGCTGCCGTTCGACCCGCCGCCGCTCATCGCGTCACACGCCCCGATCGAGAATCGCGAAGGCATCGAGCGCTGCCGGTTTCGCGTCGATCGCTATCCGCTCGGCGTCCTGTGGCAACAGATCGTCCTGCCGCGGATCGACGGCGACGTCGTCTGGGGTCCGCACGGGACGTTACCGCTTGTGCTGCATCGCCGCTCTGTCGTCACGCTGCACGACTTCACCTCGATCACGATGCCGGGCCGGCATGAGCTCAGCACGATCCTGTCGTTCAACCTGTTCATCGGACGAAGTCTCGAGAACGCGAATCGCATCGCCGCAGTATCGCGGGCCGTTGCGGACGAAGCGATGCGCGGATTCGGTGTGTCTGCTGCGAAAATCGAGATCGTGCCGAACGGCGTCGACGAATTCTTCTCGCCAGGGACCGAGGGCGAGCGTGACTACATTCTGTTTGTCGGAACGCTCGAGCCGCGCAAAGGTCTCCACGATCTCGTCGAAGCATGGTCGTCGCTGCCCGAGCCGCGCCCGCGCCTCGTTTTGTGCGGCGATCGCGGATGGCGAACGCGCGTCGCCGCGCTGCCGGGCATCGAACGGACCGGCTTCGTGTCGCGCGAGCGTCTGCGCGAGCTGTACCGCGGGGCGCTGATGTTCGTCTATCCGTCGCGCTACGAGGGGTTCGGCATTCCGCCGCTGGAAGCGCTGGCGTGCGGCGCGCCCGTGATCGCGACGCGGACAGGCGCCATTCCCGACTACGCCGGCGACGCGGCGCTGCTCGTCGAACCGGGCGACGTCGATGCCTTGCGTGAGTCGATGGTTCGTCTGTCGCGCGATCGATCGCTGCGCGACGATCTGCGCAGGCGAGGGCCGGAGCGCGCGCGGCTCTATCGCTGGGACGCGAGCGCGAACACGATGACCGCGTTGTTGCGCGAGGCGGTCCGATGAGAGTCGCGATCGACGCGCGCAAAATCACCGACTTCGGCATCGGCACCTACATCCGCGGCCTCCTCGGCGGCCTCGCGGAGATCGCCGATGGCGACACGTACATCGTCCTGGCACCGGCCGCGGCGCGCGAGATGGTGCCGCAGCCGTTCGAGCACATCGTCGTCGAGACGCCGAACTATTCGTTCCGCGAACTGCTCGTCGTGTCGCGTGCGATCGAACGGGCGCGCGCGGACGTCTTCCACGCACCGCACTACGTCGTGCCGTTCACGCGCCGGCCGACGGTCGTCACGATCCACGACCTCATCCACCTCCATCAACCGCTGCGCAATCGAGCGGCTCCCGTTTACGCGCGCATCATGATGAGGCGCGCCGTCCGCAAGAGCGTGCGCGTGCTCACCGTCACGGCGTCGGTCAAGGCGCAGATCAGCAGGGAGCTCGGTTGTCCGACGGCGAAAATCACGGTGACGCCGAACGGCGTCGACGAGGCGTTCCGCGCCGAACAGCCGAACCGCTCCCCCGCGCATTACTTCCTGTTCGTCGGCAACGACAAGCCGCACAAGAACGTCGAGCGCGTCGTCGAGGCGTTCTCGATCGTGAAGGCGTCGATGACCGATGCGTCGCTCGTGCTCGTCGGCGCGCCGTTCCGGCGCTTCGGCAGCCGTGAAGGTGTCATCACTCCGGGATTCGTGACGACTCCCGAGCTTGCGTCGCTGTACCGGAACAGCATCGCGCTCGTGCAGCCGAGCCTCGAGGAAGGGTTCGGATTGCCGGCGCTCGAGGCGATGAGCTCGGGCACCGGCGTGATCACTTCACACGATCCCGCGCTCGTCGAAATCACCGGCGCATCGGCGCTCAATGTCGACGCGACGTCGGTGCGCGAGATCGCCGCGGCGATGCAGCGGCTGGCGAGCGATCCCGATCTGCGGCTCGATCTGGCGCGCCGGGGCATCGATCGCGCGCATCGATTCACATGGCGCGAATGCGCGCGCGAAACGCGGCGCGTCTATCGCGAGACGCGCATGTCGTAATGGGCAACGATGGGGAGCACACGTTTTCGCTTTCGATTTTGATAAACAAATCGCTTGACAATATCGTCTAAACATCGCATATTTATGCCAACAAAATGATGATCGCCAGAAACTGGACAACATTTTCAGTGACTGTTGAAGGTCGTCGGCATCGCTCTCCCTTTTCCCCGATCCCCAATTCATTGCATACACGATTGCCGGAGGAATCCGGTGTTGTTTGCCAAGTAGGCGCGACCGAGAGGTCCCGTACGGCATGAAAGGTGGTGAGCTCGATGGCCGCGAAGAAGAAAGCTGCTAAGAAGTCCAGCAAGAAGTCGTCAAAGAAACGCTAACTTCCTCACCATAATCTGGGGAGTCATACCGAGGGGCCCTTTGCGGGCCCTTCGTTTTTTTGTTGTCTCGTACAATCGCCGCCGTGACTGCGAAGTCGATTCGAGGCGCGATCGCCGGCCTGCTCTGCACTGCCCTCGTGGCCGCGATCTCCATCCACAACGAGCATTACTTCGGCGCGGAGTGGCTGCTGCGCGACTGGATCTCGGCGCGCCTGGCGCGCCACCGTCCGCCCGACCCGCGGATCGTCATCGTTCCGATCAGCGATGCCGCCGTGCGTGTACTCAACGAGTACGGACGGCCGCAGACGTACTCCCGCGAGTTGTATGCCCTGGTCATCGGCGAGTTGCGCGAGGCCGGCGCGTCGGTCGTCGCGGTCGACGTCCTCTTGTCAGAAGAGAACGCGGCGGATCCGGCCGGCGACCGCCATCTCGCCAACATCGTGAAGATCGCGCCCGTCGTCCTCGGCGCGCAAACATCGCCGCCCAACGAACGCACCGGGCCGACAAATGTGCCAGCCGGTCTTTCGTGGTCGGTCAGCGGCGCGCCACAACTCACTCCCATGCGCGCCGTAATGCCGCTGTTCCCCGCGCGCATCGGCACGATCCGTCTGGCCTCGTCGCCGTTTTCGCCGAACGTTCACTCCTATCCGATGATCGATCGCGTCGCGAACGGCTTCGTGCCCAGTCTCGCTCTCGAAGCCGCGCGGATGTTCCTGCGTGCTCGATCCGAGGCCTCGATTCGCGATTCACGGCTGAGATTCGACAAACGGCAGGTGCCCGTCGATCGTGATCTCAACATGACGATCCGGTGGCACGCCGCGCCGAACGTGACGAAGGGCCTCAGCTACAAAGTTGTGGACTTCGACAAAGTCGTGCTCGCAGCCATGGCGCGCTCTGATCCGTCAGCGGGAGTTACTGCTGAACAGCTCGCGCAATTCGACGCGCAATTTCGCGGGAAGCTTGTGATGATCGGACAGACGGCCGTGGGCCTCGATCTCCGATCCACGCCACTGTCCCCCACTTCTGCCGGGATCGAGATCCACGCGAACGCGCTCGACAACCTGATCAACGGCGACTTCGACGTCGTCCTCAACCGCTGGCTCCTCTTTCCCCTGCTGGCCATCGCCGCGGCGTTCCTCGGCGCACTCCTCGATGCCATTCGCAAGCAGGTCAAGGCTGCCGCAACGGCAATCGCGTTCATCCTCGCGGCTCTGGCGATCGTTTACGGCGCGGCCAACGCCGGCCGCATCCTCCCCATCTTCGGCATCGTCGCGTCGCTCGCGCTGACGTACGTGGTGCTCACGGTGATCAACATCGTCGCCGAGCAGGAGCAGACCCGAATGTTGCGCACGACGTTCGGACGCTACGTGTCGCCGCAGATCCTCGTGCACATCCTCGCCCATCCTGAGAAGGTGCAACTCGGCGGCGACCGGCGCGACCTGACGATCCTCTTCTCTGACATCCGTGGCTTCACGTCGATTTCCGAGGCGGCGGAGCCGGAGCAGGTTGTGGAGATGCTCAATGAGTATCTGACCCGGATGGTCGAGATCCTGCTCGCACATGGCGGCACACTCGACAAATTTATCGGCGACGCGGTCATGGGTTTCTGGAACGCACCGGCCCCTGACGACGATCACGCCCGGCACGCGGTTGCCTGCGCGATCGAGATGATTCATGAGACTGCGCGACTGCGCGAACGCTGGACGGCGGAAGGCAAAGCGGCGATCCGGATCGGAATCGGGATCAACACCGGCGACGCCGTCGTCGGAAACATCGGCGCCGAGAAGGTGTTCAGCTACACAGTGATCGGCGACGCGGTGAACCTCGCATCGCGGTTAGAGAGTAAGAATAAGGACTACGGCACCGAAATCATCATCAGCGAGTTCACCCTCGCGAGAATTGGCGGCGCGTTCGAGACGGTTTACCTCGACGACGTCAAAGTCAAAGGCAAGGAAAAGGCGGTCAAAATCTATGAAGTCCGTTCTTAACGGCCTCCTGGTCATTGCCAGCGCGGCGATCCTGGCCGCGGCCGCACCACCGTTATTCAATTCGCCGTCGGAATCGAAGTGGACGGTCGCCCAGGGATCGAAGTCGATCGGCATGATCACGTTGCTGACAGGCAACTCCGGCACCCGCGCTGAATTTCGCTCCTCATCCGGCACCGTCACCACCCTCCTCGGCGGCAACGGCAGTGTGTGGATGCGCGCGAGCGGCGGCGACGTCGACATGGCGACGATCAGCGCAGCGACACCCGAGACGACGACGGCAGCCGCACTTCTGCTGCCGTTCGCGCCGATGAAAACTGCAAACGTCGAGACGAAGAGCGGCAAAGTGTCGAGTTACAAGTTCCGCGGCGCAACCGCGACATACACGTACGACACGAAGGGTCCGTCGAGAGTCGGGATCGAATCCGGAAGTCAGAAATACACGCTGACGCGCACGTCGATGTCGGCGAGCTCCGCGGACGCGGCGACGTTCGCGATCCGTCCGAAAAAAGGCGCGGCCTCGCGGCTGGCGCGTCTCTCCGGCGACCTTCTCGGACCGTCCGATACGAGCGTGTCCGCGACCGCCGGCGCAAGAGGCGCGGGAAACAAAGGCCTTAAATTGAAAGACGGCGGCGACTACGCAGCCGTCGAGAAGCTCGAGAATCGCGACGTCGCGTGGAAAAAGAAACTCGATACGGCGCTCACTGATTTTCAGAAGTCCGGCAAAGTCGGCAAAGCGCGGGAGGACCAGTG
>DASVHS010000494.1:0-2441 GCA_036382495.1 Thermoanaerobaculia bacterium
GAGTAGACGAGCCACTCCCAGTTGCCACAGTGTCCGGCGAACGCGACGATCGATTTGCCATTGCGGATCAAATCGAGGACAGGCTCGATTCCTTCGAACCGCGTCGCTGCGGCGCGCGCATTCTCGTCGCGCTTCGTCAGCCAGAGAACTTCGAGCAGTGTGGTGCCGAGGTGACGGAACATTGAACGAGTGGTCGCGCGGCGCTGGCCGTCGCTCCAGTCGGGGAACGCGATGAGCATGTTCGCCATCGCCTTGCGGCGCTCGCGTACCGCCACCACACCTGCGAATGTTCCGAGGCGCTGTCCGATTTTCTGTGCGCTCGGAAGCGAGAGTCTGCGCACCGCGAAGCTCATACCGCGGAGAACGGTGAGGAGTGCGCGGGACCTAAATGCTCTGAGCTTCGGGCCGGCCACTGATGAATTCCCTGACGAGTGCGTCCCAGTCGCCGCGCTCGCGCAGCAGACGTTCGACGAGCTCGCGGAACGCGCCATGTCCGCCGCGCGTTGTCAGCTTCCACGTCGCGGCGGCGAGAACTTCCGGCGCGGCGTCGGATGGCGCGGCTGAAATTGCGGCGCGCGTCATCGGAGCGAGGTCGGGAAGATCGTCGCCGGCGTAAAGGATCTGATCGAACGGGATCGCCAGCTTCTGCGCGAGCCGCTCGGTCTCCTGCAGTTTGTTCGCTGCGCCCTGATGCAGTTCGGTGATGCCGAGCTCGCGCGCGCGGCGTTCGAGCGCCGCCGAGCGCCGGCTCGTCACTAGCGCGATCGTGATTCCGGCTTTCTGCGCGAGCTTCGCGGCCAGGCCGTCGCGCACGTTGAATTCCTTCACCTCGCGCTCGTCGCCGATGTAGATGATCCTGCCGTCGGTCCACACGCCGTCGACGTCGGAAACGATGAGGCGGATGTCGGATGCCTTCGCCATCTCAGTGCCGGAAGTGCCGCTCGCCTGTGAACACCATCGCCATTCCGCGTTCATCCGCCGCGGCGATCACTTCATCATCGCGCACCGAGCCGCCCGGTTGAATCACGGAGCGCACTCCCGCGTCGGCGAGGATGTCGAGCCCGTCGCGAAACGGGAAGAACGCGTCGGAGGCGGCGAACGCGCCGCTCGCCGGCAGGATCGATTTCATGATCGCAACTCTCGCAGCGTCGACGCGGCTCATCTGGCCCGCGCCGATGCCGATCGACTGCGTTTGATTCGTCAGCACGATCGCGTTCGACTTCACGTGAGCGCAGACGATCCACGCGAATTCGAGTCCGTCCATGTCATCGGTCGACGGCTGCCGCTTCGTCGGCACTTTCCATCCGTCGCGGCCGCTGACCCGGTCCGGTGCCTGCGCCAGGATTCCGCCGGCGGCGCTCCGGTATTCCATCTCCGGCATCGGTGCGTCCGTCGTCACCATCCGCAGATTCTTCTTCTTCCGCAGAATCTCGAGCGCTTCGGCCGAGAACGACGGCGCGACGATCACCTCGAGAAACATCGATTCGATCTGCCGTGCGCAATCGCCGTCGAATTCGCGGTTCGCGCCGATGATGCCGCCGAACGCCGACACAGGATCGGATTCCAGCGCGGCGCGCAACGCATCGGCCGGCGACTCGCGCCGCGCGACCCCGCAGGGATTCGTGTGCTTGATGATCGCGACGGCCGGTTTCTTGAACGCGTTCGCAAGGCGGATCGCGGCGTCGAGGTCGAGCAGGTTGTTGTACGAGAGCTCCTTGCCCTGAAGTTGCTCGAACGGTTTCGCACCGGGGGCAACATAGAAAGCGGCGCGTTGCTGCGGGTTCTCGCCGTATCGGAGATCCTGTTCCTTAGTCAGCTGGAGCACGAGGTTGCCGGTTGCCGGTTGCCGATTGCCGGCCATGTACGCGGCAATCTGCGCATCGTATTTCGACGTCTTGTCGAATACGGCGATCGCGCAGCGCATCCGGAAGGCGTCCGAGATCTCACCGCGCTCGAGCTCGCGAACGAAGTCGCCGTACAGCGACGGGTCGCAGAGCGGCAGGACGTGGCGATGATTCTTCGCGGCCGCCCGCAACATCGACGGCCCTCCCACATCGATCTGTTCGATCGCCTCGGCCATCGTAACGCCTTCGCGTGCGACCGTCGCCTCGAACGGATAGAGGTTGACGACGACGAGATCGACGGGCGGGATCGACAACCGTTCGCAATCGGCGACATGCGACGCGTTCGCGCGGTCGTGGAGAATCGCGCCGAACACTCTCGGTGTGAGCGTCTTCACGCGACCGCCGAGAATCTCCGGCGCGCCGGACCACGTCGAGATCGGTGTGACCGGCACTCCGGCATCGGCAAGATGTTTCGCGGTGCCGCCGGTCGACAGGATCTCGACGCCGCGCGCGGCCAGAGTCTTTGCCAGCTCCACGATCCCCGTTTTGTCCGAAACGGAGAGGATCGCCCGCTCAATACGCATTGTTGAGAAACAG
>DASVHS010000495.1:0-4659 GCA_036382495.1 Thermoanaerobaculia bacterium
GGCGGCGGCAAGCCGACGACGCTCTATCGTCACACCGGCGGCCAGCTCGAGAAAATGTTCGACGACATCACCGCCCCCGACGTCGAGGCGATTCACACCGGTTCCTCCGGGAACAAACTGCTCATCCAGGTTCATCGTCCCCGGCCGGGCGTCGACCTCCGTTCGTTCCGCGATCCCGCGCTCGCCGTCTGGCACATCGGCGACATCGCGCCGCGTGGCTATGACGAGCTGTTCATGAACGAACAGTGGAACAAGGGCTTCGTCCACCTCGACGTCGAGAAGATTGAAGGCGGCGAGCCCTTCGTATTCGACTCCGGTGCATCACCAACTGGTTTCGGCGGCGGAGGCGGCATCATCGTTTCTCCTCCTCCGCCAACGTCCGGCGGCAGCGACGTCGTGCAGGAGTGGGGCGTCGTCCGCGCTTCGCTCAAGCAACAGCTCGTCCTACCGACCGTGGGAAGGACCAACGGCGCGTTCGGCAGTAACTGGGTCAGCGACGTCATCTTTCAGAACCCGATCGACGCCGCGCAGCAGATCGATCTCCGCTTCGTTCCCAGCGGACAGTCAATGCAGCCGCAGAGCCGGACCCTCACGCTCAATCCACTGGAGATCCGCATGATCAAAGACATCGTCGGATCGCTGTTCCAGATCGGCAGCGCGATCGGCGCGCTGTTCATCACACCCGCATCCGGCGTCACGGTCACGAGCCGGACGTACTCCCTTGCCAGCGGCGGAACCTACGGGTTCGGCATGAACGCGATCGACGTGCTTGCGGCGGCCGCGAGCCCCCGTTTCCCTGTCACGTTCGCCGGCGCCTTTCCGGGAGCGAACTTCCGCACGAACATGACACTCACCGATACGTCGGGACACGGGACCGAAGCCGTCCTGAACGCTGACGGCAATGATGGCGCGATCGGCTCATCCGGTCTGACGCTCACAACCACACCGAACGGCCATCAGCAATTCAACTTCATCACTTCGTCCCTCGGCATCATGCCGTACGAGACCGCTGCGCTCCGCGTCACGCCAACGCGCGGCACGGCGATCACCGCCGTATTCACGATCGACAATCTAACGAACGACTCGACGTACTTCGCACCCGACACGCCGGGCGGCGCTCTCACACGCATGATCCCCGCGATCGGTCACCTCGACGGCGCAAATGCGTCGCAATTTCGCAGCGATCTCTATCTCTTCAACACGGCCAGTCAGCCGCGGACGATCTCGCTCGAGGCGAAAGCGTGGGACACCAACGAAGCGCCGGCTTTCCTGAGCCTCACGCTTCTGCCAAACGAGGCGCGCATCATCCGCGACGTTCTGTGGACCGCGTTTGGGAAGACAGGGATCGCCCGGCTCCGGTTCACGTCGTGGAGTCAGGACAACACCGGCGTGCGCATCACATCACGCACGTACAGCGTGGACAGCAACGGCGGAACGTATGGTTTCCTGATGCCCCCGCTCAACAACTTCCAGATCGCCGGCTCCGGCGACACACTCGAAATCCTCGGCGCCTTCGCCGATCCCGGTTACCGGACCAACATCGGCCTCGTCGAGCTGACCGAGTTTCCGCCGAACCAGAACGCGACAGCGAAAATCGAGATCCTCGATTCGGCTTCGAAAACGATCGACTCGTTCAGCGTCACGTTCCCGATCGCCGGAGGCACGCAACTCAACGACATCTTCCGCGCGCGCGGACTCACGGTCTCGGGTCCGGTGTTGATCCGCATCACGCCCACGAACGGAACGATGGGAGCGTACGCGACCACGACGGACAACATCACGAACGATTCGAGCTATCTGGCGGCGAATCTGGCGGCGAAAGAGTGACGTCATTCCGAGCCGCAACGACGGCGAGGAATCTGGGCGGCGGCGAGTCGGCCACGCCCACCGCCCAGATTCCTCGCCGTCTGCGCGGCTCGGAATGACATTCAATACAACAGATACTTCGCTCTTCGCTCGGCGAAATCCGAAATCCACAGTGAATGGATTTCGCCGAGCGGCTTCCCGGCGCGGATGGCGTCGAGCGTCGCCGGATGTCGCACCAGTCTCTGCATCTTGTCGAGCGGGAACTGCGACGGGTAGTCGCGCTCGAGAATCGTGGCGACCGCGATGCCGAGGTCGACGGGCCGCAATGTTTTGCGATCGGTGATGGTGAAGCGCACGCCGGCGCACGACTCGCCCTTGTGAATGCTCGCGTCGGGAGTGAAGTGAATCGTAGTGACTTTGACCCCCGGCAACGCCAGCGCCGTGATCTCTCGCGCAAGCTTCTCGCCGTCGATGTACGGCGCACCGGCGACTTCAAACGGCGTCGACGTCCCGCGGCCGACCGACACCGCACTCTCGAGCAATCCGATCCCGGGATACAGCGCGGCTTCTGCCAGGCTGCGCATGTTCGGCGACGTGTTGATCCACGGCAGGCCGGCTTCGTCCTGCCACATGTCGCGCTTCCAGTTCTTCACCTCGATCACGTTCAAGTCGACGTCGAGATTTTTCTCGGCGCGATACATCCTGGCCAGTTCCCCAACCGTCATGCCGTGGCGGACGGGAACCGTGTGATAGCCGACAAAATCCGTCGGGCCCTCGAGCACCGGCCCTTCCACGATCGTTCCGCCGATTGGATTCACGCGATCGAGCACGATGAATTTGATCTTCGTTCCGTTCAGCGCTTCCATCGCCAGGCCGAGCGTCGCCTCGTACGTGTAGAAGCGTGTGCCGACGTCCTGGATGTCGTAGACCAGCGCATCGAGACTCGCGAGCTGTTCGGCCGACGGTTGCCGTCGTTCGCCGTAGAGGCTGTAAATCGGAAGAACTGTGACCACGTCGACGGTATCGCCGACTTTCTCATCGGCGACGCCGCGGATCCCATGCTCCGGGCTGAACAAAGCAACGAGACTCACGCCCGGCGCGCTACGCAGCAGATCGATCGTCGGGTTGCCGATGCGATCGATGCCGGTGTGATTCGTGATCAATCCGACCCGCATGCCGCGCAGCGCTTCGTACTTGCTCGCGACAAGCACGTCGATACCGTTCTGCGCGTCCGCGCCGCCGGTGTTGAACCGCACGCCCCCGCCCGCACGTTTCGGCAAGGCATTCGGCACGTTCGCGAAATCGAATCAGCGCACGGACTCCGCCACGAGTGTGCCGAGATCGCGCTGCAGTGAGAGGACGTTGCCTTTGCCGTCGGGATGAACGCGATTCGACATGAAGACGTAGAACGTGCGCGAATACGGATCGATCCAGATCATTCCGCCGGTCCATCCGGTGTGGCCGTACGAGCCGAGCGGAAACAGCGAGCCGCGCGGCCGGCTGAATCCTGAATCGATGTCGAAGCCTCCGGCGCGACGAACCGCAAGTCCGAGCGGCGACTGGACCGACGTCATCTGCTTCACGGTCTCGGGTGTGAAGACTCCGCCACCGCCATTGAGCAGCGCTCGCGCGAACTTCGCCATGTCCGCCGCGGTCGTGAACATGCCGGCGTGGCCGGCGACACCGCCCATTCGTCGCGCTGTCGGATCGTGCACGACGCCGCGGAGCATGATTGCGTCGGTCATTTCGGTTGGGGCGATTCGACGGAGGTCGCTGGGTCGCTGGGTCGCTGGGTAAAAACGGGTATCCATCATCCCGAGCGGTTCGAAGATGTGCTTTCTCGCGAATTGATCCAGGGACTCACCGCTCACTCGATGCACGATTTCGCCGAGGAGCTCGTAATTGATGTCGCTGTAGCGGAAGATTGCGCCGGGACGCTGCTGCACTTCCTCGCTGAGGATGCGGTGCCACGCTTCGTCGAAGCCATTCCACTTGTCGGTCAGCGTGAGATCGGGGCGAAGTCCGGACGTATGCGTGAGCAGATGCCGGATCGTGATCTCGTCGCGCCATCCTCCGGTGAATTCGGGGACGTATGTTTTCGCCGGCGCGTCGATCGCGATCTTCCCCTGCTGAATCAGCAACCAGATCGAGGGTGCGGTCGCGGTCACCTTCGTGATCGACGCCGCGTCGTAGATCGTGTCCTCGCTGTTCTTTTCGACGGCCGGGACGAGCGCGCGGTTGCCGTACGCGCGGTGATAGGCGACACCGTTGCGCTCGATCCACAACACGCCGCCGGGGATCTGATGCTCGGCGATCGCCTGCTCGATGCGCGCGTCGATCTCGCGCAGCTTCGCGCGATCGAACGTCTGATCGATGTTCGCCGCCGTCGCGCAAGCGGCGAGAAGTGCGAGAAAAAAGAAGCGCCGCCGATGAGGGCGGCGGCGCTCCATTGGGAGATCGAAAAAGCTCATCAGAACATGAGACGGAACCCGAGCTGCAACGTGCGCGGCGGCGACAGCGCATTCGGCGCACTGCTGGGGCTCGCCGTCAGACTATACGCGGTCTGCGTCACTCGTCCGAACGTCGACGGCGTCGAGATGTCATTGCCCGGGTACCACCACCGGGCGGTGTTGAACACGTTGAATACGTCGAAGCGGATCATGAAGCCGAGATTGTTCCTCAACCTGAACGTCTTGTACAAGCCGGCATCGACACTCTGCGAGCCGTCGGCGCGATACGTGTTGCGACCGACGAACGAATCCAGCGTGTCTCCGTACTGCGCGTGGCGGAACGCACTCAGGGGAATGCTGCCGTTCTGCGAAGAGCTCGTGAGCTCGCCGCTACAGTAGGTCG
>DASVHS010000496.1:0-1803 GCA_036382495.1 Thermoanaerobaculia bacterium
CATCGGATCGGCGACCGAAGAAGCGCGCGACGCAATGGCAAAGAGTGCGGCGACAGATGTCTATCGCGTTCTCAAAGGCCAGCAGCCTCTGCATAGCGTGATGTGAATGTGGAGGACAGGCGAGGGCGCCTGTCCTCCACCATTTCATTCATCAATCACCGGCAGGATCTTTCCTCTTAGATTATTTTGAGGAGAGTCCAATTGATGGCACGCCTTTTGACATTGTTGGATCAGCAGATAAAGGGCTCGAACGATGGAAAACAAGAATCCAAGAGTTCTCATCATCGAAGATCAGGATGTCCTCCGCGTGATGCTGTTCACGATCCTCCGCCACCAGCCGTTGGGCGTCGACACGGCCGTCTCATCGGACACGGCCATGGCGAAAGTGGAGACGTGCGACTACGCGCTCATCCTCATCGACACGGACCTCGAGAACGGTGAAGCCGCGACATTCCTCACCCGGTTCCGCGAGTTTCGCCCCGAAGCGACGACGTTCATCCTCGCGGTGCGAGACCCGAACAAGGACGTGCAGGTCGAAGTATCGATCGTCTCCGCCGTTCTGAACAAGCCCCTCGAGATCGATACGCTCGCGGAAGTCTGCCGCGAGTGCGCGATCGTCGTTCCGCCGCCTGACGATCCTTTGCCTTGTCCGCCGGCGGAGAGCGACGTGCGCACGAGCTTCGACCGCGGGTCGACGCTCACGAACTGATCGGCGCGAAACGCACTCCCTCTAGAATGCCGGCGTGCAAGATCGCCAGAAGGGAATCCTCTTCATCGTCGCTGCCGCGCTGCTATGGTCGAGCGGCGGCATCGGCATCAAGGCGATCAGCGATCCGCCGCTCAAAGTCACGTTCTATCGATCTCTGTTCGCGGCGATCGCGCTGCTGGTCTTATTCGGCCGCGGTGTGTGGGGACGGCGCCGCTGGAAATCGACCGGCCTGTTCGTCGCGGCGATCATCAGTTACGGCGCGTGCCTGACGTCGTTTGTCGTCGCGACGAAGTGGACCACCGCGGCGAACGCGATCTTTCTCCAGTACGCGGGCGTCGTCTGGGTCCTGCTGTTCTCGCCGATCGTGACGAAAGAGCCGATGCGGATGCGCGACGTCATCGCCATCGCCGTCGCAATCACGGGCATGGCGCTGTTCTTCGTCGGCCGCCTCGACACGCGCGGGATGTCCGGCAACATGATGGCGCTCATCTCCAGCGTGTTCTTCGCCGCGCTCATCCTGACCCTGCGTCGCGAGAACCAGGCGGCCGAGTCGGCGATCACGTGGGGCAACGTCGCGGTCGCGATCGTGCTTCTGCCTTTCGTCGGGCACGACCTCACGCTCACGACGAAATCCTTCGGTGTTCTCCTGTTTCTCGGCCTGTTCCAGATCGCCCTCCCCTACGTGCTTTTCGTGCGCGGCCTGAAGTACGTGACGGCCACACAGGCCTCGCTGACGGGCATGCTCGAGCCCATCGCCAACCCCCTCTGGGTCTTCCTCCTCCTCGGCGAACAGCCGTCGAGGTTCGCGATCGCCGGCGCCGCGGTCGTCCTGTGCGCGATCGGCTGGCACACCCTCGGCGGCACGCCGAACGCGGACCTGCCGGCCGTGGACTAGGCCTTGCAGCGCTGCCCGCTCGATGGCAGCCACGTTCGAGCTCATCGAACCCGCAACCGGGCAACGGCTGGCGACTGTTCCGGAGAGAACGCGCGAGGACGTCGATCGAGCCGTCCGCGCCGCCGATCGTTCCTTCAACAAAGGCGAATGGCGGAAGATGCATCCGCGCGAACGAGGCCGGGTGATGCTGCGGCTCGCC
>DASVHS010000497.1:0-2390 GCA_036382495.1 Thermoanaerobaculia bacterium
CTTGCCATGTCTCCTACAGCACGCGCACGCGCGCGACTTTCCGGCCGGTGGGGTCGAACATGTGGACCGCACACGCCATGCACGGGTCGAACGAGTGCACGGTGCGCAGCACTTCGAGCGGGTGCTCCGAATCCGCGATCGGATTCTTGAGAAGCGACGCCTCGTATGGGCCCAAAACGCCTTTTGCATCGCGAGGACTGGCGTTCCATGTCGTGGGAACGACCGCCTGATAGTTCTTGATCTTGCCGTCGTCGATGACGACCCAGTGCGACAACGTTCCGCGCGGCGCTTCATGGATGCCCACGCCTTCGATCTCCCCTTTCGGGAACACCGGTGGATTGAAGATCTTCGAATCGCCTTTGATGATGTTGTCTGTGAGTAGCTGCCACTGCTTGAGCGCGAGCTCGGAGAGGACCGCGGCGCGGACGGCACGTGCACCATGACGGCCGAGCGTCGAGTGCAGCATCGCCGGCGTCGCCTTCACCTTCGCGATCGCGGAGATCTTGTCGAGCGCGGCGTCGGTCCACTTCTTCATCAGCGGATTGCCCGCCGCATAGCCGCACAACACGTTCGCCAGCGGACCGACCTGCGCCGGCTCACCATTGAATCGAGGTGCCTTCACCCATGAATACTTCCCGTCTTCCTGCCAGTCGGTGAACTCGGGGTCCGTCTCGCCCTTCCACGGATGCAGCTGGCCGCCCTTGTACCAGGCGTGCGTGTTGTCTTCGGTCACGGCCGTGCGGAAATACGGGTCCTTCGAGCCGGTGATGGGGCGGTACTTCGAGAGATCGCCGTTCGGAATGAATCCGCCCGGCAGCTCGAACTTCGTGCTCTTCTCGTCGAGCGGCAGATCGGGCACGGAGAGATAGTTCGTGACGCCCGCGCCGTAGCCGAACCACTCCGGATACATTCCGGCGATCGTGCAGACATCGGGGACATATACGTTCTGGATGAACCCGACGATCTTGTCGAGCAGCGATTTCATCTGATACAGGCGGTCCACATTGAGGGTCGCTTCGCTGTCGGGATTGATCGCGTTCGATACGCCGCCCACCGCGACGTTCTGGATGTGCGGCGTCTTGCCGCCGAGGATCGCCACGACCTGGTTCGCGTAGCGCTGATACTCGAGGGCCTGCAGGTAGTGCGACACGGCGATGAGGTTCACTTCCGGAGGAAGCTTCATCGCCGGATGTCCCCAGTAGCCGTGCGCGAACGGGCCGAGCTGACCACTGTCGACGAGCGCTTTTACCTTGTTCTTGACCTCGGCCATCTCCTTGGTGGAATTGCCCGGCCATTCCGAGAGACTCTCCGCGATCGCGGACGCCTTCTTCGGATCTGCTTTCAACACCTGCGTGACGTCGACCCAGTCGAGCGCCGACAGCTGATAGAAATGCACGACGTGATCGTGCAGCGCGTGCGCGATCAGGATGAGATTGCGGATGTACTGCGCGTTCAGCGGGACGTCCAGGGTCAGCGCGTCTTCGACGGCGCGCACCGACGCGAGCGCATGCACCGTCGTGCACACGCCGCAGAAACGCTGCGTGAACAGCCACGCTTCGCGCGGATCGCGGCCGAGGAGAATGCGCTCGATGCCGCGGAACATGGTGGAGGAGGCCCACGCCTTCTGGACATGGCCGTTATCGACTTCCACGTCGATTCTGAGATGTCCTTCGATTCGGGTGATCGGGTCGATCACGATCTTCGTCATGGTTGTCTCCTACTCCGCGTACGACATGCCACCGAGAATGGGGAACTTCTTCACGAGCGTGATGTAAAGCGCGAGCTCGAGCGAAATGAGTCCGATGCTGATGAACATCTCCGGCACGGACGGAAAGTAGTGCCATCCCGGACCAGGCTGGAATGCGACCAGGTACGTATCGAAGCGGTACATGCCTCCGGCCAGCGCAACGACGATCGCTCCACGGAACAACGAGCCGAGCGCCGGCTTCGGCGTGGCGAACATCATCACTGCCGGCAACGCCCACAACAGGATCTCGGTCCAGAAGACGATGCCGTAGAGATCAAACGTCATCGTCAGACCGAGCTTGCCGTGGAATGCCAGATCGATGAAGCGCACGGCGATGAAGATCAGCCCGCCCCACGCCGCGATTCTCTGCAGCACGATGAGCATCGCCGTTTCAGGTTTGCGTCCGAACGCCTTTGACGAAAATACGGACTCGAACACCACGATCGAGTAGCCCATCGTCAGGCACGTCATGAGGAACAGAAGCGGAAGCAGCGGCGTGTTCCACAGCGGATGCAGCTTCGGTCCGGCCAGCAACATGAGCGCGCCGAGTGATGACTGATGCATCGTCGGCAGCAGCAAGCCGAGGGCGATGATCCAGATCAGCGCCTTGTCGAGGAACGCGACTTGGATCCCGAACCTCTCG
>DASVHS010000498.1:0-5604 GCA_036382495.1 Thermoanaerobaculia bacterium
CACCGAACGAATCAGAGCTGAAGCAGACACTCGTCCTGGCACTGCCGATCACCGAGGCCTCAGCGAAAATCCGGACGGGCCCTCCGATCGACGATGAAGAAGACTACGCGCTGCCAATCTGGGCGGGAGTACTGCCGCTGAGACTCGAGCCGCAGAAACCGATCGCGGATGAACGGCTGCCGTCGGGAATCGAAGCACCCGAGTATTTGAGCCGCTATCGTCGATAACAGAGCCTTCGCCCCGCGCAAGCGGGAGAGGGCACTGGGGTTATCTGCTCCACGGGGGCACGATCCCGTTCATTCTTGCGTACGCGATCGATTGCCCGAGGTGCTCGTGGAGGTGGTTGAGGATGGTGGTAAAGACGTAGCGGTGCGTCGCCGGCTTTCCGAACAAATTCACGCTCTTCTCGAGATCCGCGTCGCTCTCAGTCCCGATGACGCGCCGAAGGTGATCGAATGACTTCTTCATCTCGGACAGCACCGCGGCCTTGTCGGTGATCCGCTCGAGGTCCTTCGGCAGGTCCGCCGGCGGCTGCGCCCCGACGAACGTCGCCAGAAAGTAATTGCCTCCGGCGATGTGCATGAAGACTTCGCCGGCCGAGCGCACACCCGGTGCCGGGCGCCACGAATACTTTTCCGCCGGGACCGCGGTCGCGAGCTGCGTGATCTTGTCCCCGACGTCGTCGAGGTCAGCGACGAACTCCGCGCGGAAGCCGGTGGCCTTCATGGGAACGGCCGTTTTCACCGGCGTTTGCTGTACGCGGGGAGTGGCGGAGACGGCGGTTGCCAGAACGAGTAACGCAATCGTTGGAGCGCGCATGGACGCCGAGATTGTAAGCTACGCGCATGGATTTCAGTTTGAACGAAGAGCAGAACCAGATTAAGCGAATGGTGAGGGAGTTCGCGGAGAGCGAAATCAAGCCTCATCTCATGAAGTGGGACGAGGCGCAGCACTTTCCCGTCGACACGTTCAAGCGCGCCGGAGCGCTGGGCATGCTCGGCGTGACGCTGCCGGAAGAGTACGGCGGCGCGGGACTGTCATACGTCGACTACGTGAACGTCATCGAAGAGCTCGGGGTCATCGACAGCGGATTCGCGCTCAGCGTGGCCGCGCACAATTCTTTGTGCACCGGCCACACGTATCTCGCCGGCAATGACGCCCAGAAAAAGAAGTGGCTGCCGAAGCTCACCTCGGGCCAGTGGATCGGCGCGTGGGGTCTCACCGAGCCGGGATCGGGAAGCGATGCATCGGGCATGCGCACCACCGCCGTGAAGGACGGCAAGGGCTGGGTGCTGAACGGCACGAAGAACTTCATCACGAACGCGACCTACGCCGACCTGTCCGTCGTCCTCGCCGTCACCGACAGGAACGACCAGAAGCACGGCATTACCGCCTTCGCGGTCGAGGCGGATCGCAAAGGCATCCGTCCCGGAAAGAAAGAGAACAAGCTCGGCATGCGCGTCTCCGACACCGCCGAGCTCGTCCTCGAAGACTGCCACGTCCCCAACGACAACGTCCTCGGCAAAGTCGGCTACGGGTTCATCGATGCGATGAAGATCCTCGACGGCGGTCGCATCTCGATCGGCGCGCTCGCCGTCGGCATCGCCCGCGGTGCGTACGAGGCCGCGCGCGACTACGCGAAACAGCGCACGGCGTTCGGTCATCCAATCTCGGAATTCCAGGCCATTCAATTCATGCTCGCCGACATGGCCATGGAGATCGACGCATCGCGGCTGCTCTGCTATCGCGCCGCCGTCACGAAGGACGCGGGCCAGCGCGTGACCCTGCAATCGGCGATGGCGAAGTTGTACGCATCCGAAGTTGCGGTGCGTGCGACCGAAAAAGGCGTGCAGATCTTCGGCGGCTACGGATTCATCAAGGATTTTCCCGCCGAGAAGTACTACCGCGAAGTGAAACTCTGCACGATCGGCGAAGGCACGAGCGAGATTCAACGGCTCGTGATCGCGCGACATATTTTGAATGAACAACACGCGGCCATTCGATAGCAAACGCCTCCGATGACCGATCTCGCTTCACTCGCAACCGGCGTTGTCGCCGGCCGCTATCGCGCACTGGCGAAAGCGATCTCGCTCGTCGAACGCGACGATCCCGACAGCGAGCGGCTCCTCGCCGCGATCTACCCGTCGACCGGACGCGCGCGCATCATCGGCATCACCGGGTCGCCCGGTTCCGGCAAGTCGACGCTCGTCGCCGCGATGGCGAAGCACTATCGCAAGGCGGGGAAACGCGTCGGCATCGTCGCCGTCGATCCGACGTCACCCTTCACCGGCGGCGCAATCCTCGGCGATCGCATCCGGATGACCGATCTCTACACCGACCGCGGCGTCTTCATCCGCTCGATGGCCACCCGCGGATTCCTGGGCGGCCTGGCGAAGGCGACGAACGACGTCGTCGATCTGCTCGATGCGTCGGGATTCGACATCGTCCTCGTCGAGCCGGTGGGCGTCGGCCAGGACGAAGTCGAAGTCGTGCGCACGGTGCAGACGAACGTCGTCGTGCTCGTTCCGGGCATGGGCGATGACATTCAGGCGATCAAGGCCGGCATCATGGAGATCGGCGACATCTTCGCCGTCAACAAAGCGGACCGTCCCGGCGCGGACAAGACCGTCACCGAAGTCACGATGATGATGTCGCTCGTCGAGGAGCATGGCGACTGGATCCCGCCGATCGTGAAGACCGTGGCCCCGAAGTCGGAGGGAATCGTCGAGCTGGATGCCGCGATCACGAAGCATTACGAATACCTCGCCGAGTCTGGGGAGCTCGTCCGCCGCAACCGCGAGCGCGTGCGTATCCGCATCGAGACCCAGCTCAAGGAAAAATTCATGGACCGGCTGATCGGCGGCACGATCGCGCGCGCGGACTACGAGCAGATGCTCGACGACGTCCTCAGCAAACGGAACAACCCTCACGACGCCGCTGAAGGAGTCTTGCGGCGCGTGACGTTCTGACGGTTACAATCGCCCGCCCATGAAACTGTCCCGCGACTGGTTGAGCGACTTCATCGACCTTTCCGATCTCTCCGACGATCAGCTCGGAGCCCGATTCACGGAGATCGGCCACGCGGTCGAGTCGATCGAGAAGCACGGCGGCGACACCGTCTTCGATCTGGAGATCACGACGAACCGTGTCGACGCGATGTCGCACGTCGGGATGGCGCGGGAACTCGCGGCGGCTCTCGGCCGCGAAATGCGTGTAGGACAGGCACTCCTGCCTGTCCCGGACAGGCGAGATCGCCTGTCCTCCACAGTTCAAGTCCGCATCGATGCACCCGAGATGTGCTCGCGCTACACCGCTCTCCCGATCCGCGGCGTGAACATCAAGCCGTCGCCGGTGAAAGTGCGGACGCGGCTGGAAGCGGTCGGGCTGCGGCCGATCAACAACGTCGTCGACGCAACGAACTACGTGATGCTCGCGCTCGGGCATCCGCTGCACGCGTTCGACGTCGACAAGCTCGCCGACAAGACCATCATCGTGCGCCGAGGAAACAAGGGCGAGAAGATGAAGAGCCTGGACGGCGAGACGCGCGAGCTCGATGCGAACACGGTCGTCATCGCGGACGCGCGCCATGCGGTTGCGCTCGGCGGCGTGATCGGCGGCGCGGAGAGCGAGATCAGCGACTCGACGCGCAACGTGTTGCTCGAATGCGCGTGGTTCGATCCGGGAGTGATCCGGCGCACCGCGCGCCGCATCGGGATCAAGACCGATGCGTCCTATCGGTTCGAGCGCCGTGTCGATCCGAACGACACGATGGCCGCAGCGGAGATGACGGCGCGCATGATCATCGAGAGTGGCGGCGGGACTGCCGACGCGGCGATCGACGTCATCGCAAAAGCCGTCGAGCCGGAGACGATCCGTTTGCGGACGATGCGCCTGAGCGCGTCGTCGGCCGGCGTCATCGGCATCGACTACGCCGCCGATCTCTTCCGCCGCCTCGGCTTCATGACGAAGCCGGTCAGCGACGGCCTCGACGTCACGGTGCCGACGTACCGCGGCGACATTCACGAAGAGATGGACCTCATCGAAGAGGTCCTCCGGTTCTACGGATTGAACAAGATTCCGTCATCGCTGCCGCGTTTGACGACCGGCGACGCGCGGCCGAACGTCATCGGTGACGCGGAAGACGAAATCCGCGGGACGCTGGCGGGGAGCGGACTGACCGAAGTCGTCAACTACTCGTTCATTCATCCTGAGTACAACACGCTGTTCACCAACGAGCAGCCGCTGGCGATCACGAACTCGCTGACCGAGAACATCGCCGCGATGCGCCTGACGATGATCCCGGGCCTGCTCGAGACCGTCGCGTACAACCGCTCGTACGGGACCCGCGACGGCGCGCTTTTCGAAGTCGGCCGCACGTATCACCGCGCCGGAGAGCGCGCGTACGAACATCACCGCATCGGCATCGTCATGTACGGCTCGGTCGGATCGCACTGGGGCGACCCGAAGCGCACGATCGACTTCTTCGACGTCAAAGGCATCGTCGAGCAGGTCGCGAAAAAGTTGCATGTCAGTGTGACGTTCGACAGCTCGGATGGCCAGTGGCTGCGCAAGGGCAAGCGCGCGGTGGCGCGGCACGGCGATCGCGTCATCGCGAGCGTTGGATTCCTTTCGACGGAAGTGCTGCAGCGGTTCGGCATCAAAGGTGACGTGGCCGCCGCCGAGATCGACACGGAAGCTCTGCTCGCGTCGATGACGGAGTGGAAGATGTCGCCGGTCGCGCGATTCCCGGGCATCCCGATGATCATGGCGCTCACGCACCGCCGCGATCTCGAATACGAGCGGCTCGTCGCCACGATCCGCTCGCTGAATGTGCCGTTCCTGCACGAGATCGGGCTACGCGACCGTTTCGTGCCGGATGGCGAAGAGAACACGATCAAAACGACATTGGGCATGTGGTACCAGGCATTCGATCGATCGCTGACGCAGGACGAAGTCGGAGCGCTGCATCAGCAGCTCGCCGCGCGCGTCGCCGATTTGCTGCCGGTCAAACTGCTCTCCTGAGGAGAATCGAATTGAAAAAGAAGACGACTGACGGACAGATGCCGCTTGCCGGAACGGAAGAGGAGCAGATCCTCGAGAAGCTCAGCGAGCGCGTCAACCGCGCCGTGAAGATGATTCAGGAGCTGCGCCGCGAGCGCGATGAGCTCAAGGCGCGGCTTGAGAGCGCGAGCGACCACGAAGCGGAGCGCAGCGAGATTCGGAATCGGATCGAAGGGATTCTGTCAACGCTGGAAGCGCTCGAGGAATAGAGCCTTCGCGCCAACAGAGCCTTCGCTCCGCGAAAGCGGGGAGAAGGTGGCCCTGAGCGAGCGAAGCGAGTCGAAGGGCCGGATGAGGGGCCGCGCCGGATGAGAAGACGACCCTCACCCGGCCTTCGGCCACCCTCTCCCGCACGCGGGAGAGGGCTCTGGACATTCACAACTCCTTGATCAACTTTCCCCGGCTGAGATCGATCTGGCGCCACGCCGAGACTTCGTCCGCGTCGGCGTCGAGCAGCATCACGATGTGATACCCGTCCTTCAAGTCCGTGCTCAAAATCAGCAGCGTGTCGAACTCGAGCATGAACCGGAGCGGCGGACCGAT
>DASVHS010000499.1:0-5644 GCA_036382495.1 Thermoanaerobaculia bacterium
GACGAGCAAAGCGTTTCCGCCGTTTATCGGCCCGCAGGATGATCATTCGCCGCAGTTGCTCATCGGGAAAAGCTCGTGTGCGGCAGGCGACTTCGCCGCCGTCATGGCGATCGCGGCGCGCGTGTACAAGGATCAGAAGTATCTCGACGCCGCGAAACGCGCGTTCGCATGGCTGGAGAACCATCCGAACCTCACGTTCCGCAATCCGCCCGACATCAAGACGGGTGAGTACGGCGATCGCGATTGCAGCGATGAACGTCTGTGGGCGGCGGCGGAATTGTGGCGGACGAGCGGTGACGAACCAGCGCACGCTTATTTTCTTGCGCATTGGCGAAGAGCGTTCGTCACGCCCGCTGATTGGAGTCACGTGGGCGCGCTTGCGGCGTGGACGTATGTACTGTCCGGCCGGGCGAATGGACCGGTCCGTTCGCAGATTGTCGCAGCCACTCTTGCCCGCGCGGACGAGATTGTGATTCGCGCGCGACAAGATCCGTATCGCATTCCGTTGCGCACTCGCGACTATGTCTGGGGCTCGAACGCGGTCGCGGCGAATTACGGTGTCGAGCTTCTCGTCGCGAATGCGATCAAGCCCGATCGCGCCTACGTGGAGGCCACAATGGAAATCGTTCACTATCTGCTCGGACGCAATTCGTTCGCGATGTCCTGGGTGACGGGAACCGGGACAAAGGCGGTGATGCATCCGCATCATCGTCCGAGTGCCACCGACAACATCGACGCGCCTTGGCCAGGATTGCTCGCCGGCGGACCGAATCGCCATCGCCAGGATCCCGTCCTGCGACGGATGCCGCCGGGCGTTCCGCCGGCTCGCATGTATGCCGACGATCAGGAGTCCTACGCGAGCAACGAAGTCGCGATCAACTGGAACGCACCGCTCGTCTTCATCCTTGAAGGAGTCGAGGCCGCGAAATGAAGCGCGCCGTCGTCGTTCTGCTGTTTGTCGCAGCATCGGCCGCGTTCGGCGCCGATATTGTGCTGTTCCGCGCGCCGGGATTCCCGACGGTCGATGCGCCGGTCATCGCCCCGAATGTGCTTGACGACGCGCTACGCGGTTTGCCGGTCGAGACGATCGACGACTTGCGCAACTTGAAATCGCACGCGCACGCGCTGCTCGTGTTGCCGTACGGCAGCGCGTTTCCTCTCGACGCCTGGCCCGAGCTCCGCGATTTCGTCCGGCACGGCGGCAGCCTCGCCGTCCTCGGCGGCGCAGCGTTTCATCAACCGGTTCTTCGCACGACGTCAGGCGAGTGGCGCCTCGGCATTCGTCAGCCGTCGTTCGCGCACGACTTCCTGATCGGACCTGCGGAAGCAGTGACCACGAGCGGCCTGCGCGTCGCATTTCCGGATTCATCCTGGACGCAGCCGATCGGGGACGCACGAACGGTATGGGAGTTGACCGTGCGGTTCGGAACGCGAGCCGACACGCCGAACGAGTCGGGAGCGCAGGCTCCGCGCGAAGCGATACTGCGCCCGCTTGTCCATCTCGTCGATCGCGACGGGATCGCTCGTGCATGTCCGCTTGTCGAAATCGATCGTCTCATCGGCGATGACGCCGGTGCGCGCTGGATTTTCGCGACGTCGGACGCGCCGCTATCGGCCGCGATCATCCGTGCGCTCGTGATGCGAGCATTGGAAGGAGCATCGAATCTCGAGGTGCATCCTGTGCAGGCGAGCGTCGAGCCGGGCGAGATCGCTGCGATTCGGATCACTGGACTGATCCACGCAACGCGTGTCGCCGTCGTCGTTCATGACGACCACGGAACCGAGGTGTTTCGAAGGACGGTGGGAAGTGACGGGGCTCTGGTTGAGATTCGCACGCGCAAGCCGCTTGCGCCGGGGCTTTATCACGTCGAAGCAACCACTGACGCAGTGATCCATCCGAACCGTGCGACAACCGGCTTCTGGATCCATGACGACGCGCTGCTGACGAACGCTCCGGCTGTCTCCGTGTCACGCGACTGGATCCGCCGCGACGGTCACGTTTTTCCGATCATCGGCACGACGTACATGGCCTCCGACGTTCATCGCCATTTTCTCTTCGAGCCCAACCCTGACCTCTGGGATCGCGACTTCGCGCAGATGTCGCACCTCGGCATCAACTTTGTGCGGACGGGATTGTGGACGGCGTGGTCGAGAGTGGACGAGAACGCGCTGCTTGCACTCGATGCGTTTGTTCAGAGCGCGGCAAAGCACGACATCGTCGTCTGCTTCACGCTCTTCGCGTTCCAGCCTCCGACGTTTGGCGGGACGAATCCCTACCTCGATCCGCAGTCGATCGCAGGACAGCGCGCATTCGTTACGTCGATCGCACGCCGATATCGAAACAGCGGTTGGGTGCAGTACGACCTGATCAACGAGCCATCGTATTCACCGCCGGATCGATTGTGGACGAACCAGCCGATCGGTGATGCGTTCGAGCGTCGAGCGTGGGAAGCGTGGGTTCGTGCCCGACATGGCGACGACCTGACCGCTCTGCGCAATCTCTGGCAGGAGACGGACGGCGATCTCTTCGCTTTGCCGCGCAGCGAAGATCTGTACTACTCCCAGGTCCGCGAAAAGCGCGTTCCGCGCAAGGCGTACGACTTCGTTCTGTTCTCGCAGGACGTTGTCGCGAACTGGGCGCGCAATCTTCGCGACGCGTTGCGCGACGCCGGCGGCAATCCGCTCGTCACGCTCGGTCAGGACGAAGGCGGGACCGGCACTCGCTCGTCGCAGCAGCTCCACGCCGAATCGATCGACTACACGAGCGTTCATCCGTGGTGGGAGAACGACGTCGTGCTGTCGACCGGCGTGTTCGCGAAAGTCCCGGAGAAGCCGAGCCTCTTCCAGGAAACGGGATTGATGAGACTCGAAGACGTAAACGGCTGGCCGTGGCGTTCGCCGGAGCTCGCGGCGAGAGTTCTCGAGCGCAAGTACGCGTATGCGTTCGCGTCGCGTGCCGCGGGCGTGGTCGAGTGGGCGTGGAACATCAATCCCTCCATGCCGATCGACAACGAGTCGGCCATCGGATTCTTTCGTCCCGACGGGACGGCCAAGCCCGAGCTCGACGTCGTTCCGCGGCTGGCCTCGTTCTTTCGCGCTGCTGCGCCTTATCTGGAGGACTTCGAACGCGACTACGTCGTCGTCGTGATTCCGCAATCGCGCGTCTTCATGAGCCGGCCGGCGCCGCTCGATGGCTTCCGGCGCACCGTGCGCGTCCTGGCCGAACGTTTCGGCTTCGTTCCCGAGGCGATCTCGGATCTGCGTCTGACCGCGGAACGGCTGCGTGGCGCGAGGCTCGTCATCGTTCCATCCGCTGAGTTCCTCGATCGCGATGCGGCGGACGCGTTGCTCGCAGCATCGCGCGCCGGGGCGAAAGTCCTCGTCATCGGCGCGATTACCGGCGACCCGTATGGTGAGGTTCCCGAAGCGCTGACGGAGCTCGGTATCGTCGATGCTGGCCGCCCCGTTCAGTACCGCGACGCAGCATACGGGCGCCGGGCGACATTCGATCGGAACTTACAGGAGAGCCTTCTGAGCAGCACGGCAACGCGATCCGCGTGGCATGAGCCGCTGCCACTCGATTACGCTCGCGAGGACGAACCACTGGTGTCGTTGCTCGCGTTACGCATCCCATCGTCGAACCTGGAGCTCAATCAATCGGACGATCATGTGATGCTGCGCCTGCTCACCGCTCCTCACGCGGTGCTCGCGGTACTTGTCAATGAGACGGCGACAGAGGCGTGGCGGCAGATTCCAGTCGCCGGCCGGCACATCAGCGTGACCGTTCCCGCCGGCGGAACACGTCTGATCCTGTTCGATCGGTCGAGCGCGAACATCATCGCGCAAACACCGTGAATCAGAAATTACACGGCGACGAGAGTCCGGACGACGGCACCGTGTCGCGAAACGCAACCGCTCCGCGCCGCAGTTCCGCAACCTTCGCCTCGACTTTCGCGGGCGCGATCATCGGTCCCCGCTGAAAAAACACCCAGTCGATGTCTTCGTCGTAGCGGCGCATGTCGCTGCCCGGGATCAATCCCTCTTTCGTGAACCAGAGATTGAAGTTGATCGACATCATCACCTCCGGGTAATAGCGGCCGGAGTGATCGGCGAGCGGTTTGCCGTCGATGAAGTAGCGGACGTGTTCGTCACCCACCTGAGCGACGAGCGTGTGCCACCCGCCGAACGGTCCCGGCGCGTTGTTGGACACGTTGTCCGCCTTCCACGGCTCGAGCTGAAACGTCTCCCACGTCGTCTCGAAAATCGTCGGGCCGGTGTGTCCCCATCCTCCGTTCGGCAGATATTCGAAATCGATTTCACTGTAATCAGGATCCATGGGTGCCTTCAACGGGCTGATGAGGTAGAACGTCTCCACGATTTGATCGCCGGTGGGGCCGGCGACCGGCGCGTCCGTGAATCGCACGCGCGCCGCGTATGTGCCGTCGAGATACTTCCGCTGATGGCAGATCTGGGTCTGAATCGTGTTCGGCCCGGTTCCGTCGGTCGATGACGACATGCGCATCACGCGAGTTCCCGCGTCATCGAGGAACGTGACGTTGCCCGGCCCCCACGACCCACCCGGCACGCCCGGCCACCCCGCCTCGGTGCGCACGATCCAGCCGTGTTGCGCGAGCTCACTCGGACTCGAGTAATTGAAGTCGTCGAAAAGCACAGCGTGACGCGCGCTCGTGGTCGAACAGGCGACAGTCGTGAGCAGAAGAAGCAGCGATGCAGCGGCACGTTTCATGAGGATCCTTTCGGGCACGGCGACTCAGTCGCGGCCACTAGCTTGATGTCGGAGATGCTCGCTGCAAACTGGCCGACGGCCGACAGCGCGAACGTGTTGACGCGGCTCATGTCTGTGGAGAACGTTCACCTCGTTGATTACGGCGCTATTTTCGCTCCAATCACGTTTCTTTCGACGCTGGACCGGATGCTGTCGAGAAGTGCTCCGACCTCGAACGGCTTCCTGACGATCGCGTGCAGCGGCAAGTCGGCGATCTTCAGCACGAGTGCTGGAACGTGATACGCTCGCCCCGTTTCCCAAACTAGCGATGCTTGGGCGCGTGCGTCCGGGCGAAAGGAGATCCACATGCTTTCGAAAAAGCATCTGATTGCTTTTGTTTTGCTGCTCCTCGCCGTAACCGCGCATGCCCAGTTCAACCGGACCGCCGTGTCCGTCACAGGCACCGATGCGAACGCGTGCACGACGACCGCCCCTTGTCGGACGTTCGGACGAGCCATGTCCCAAACCAACTCCGGGGGTGAAATCCTGGCATTGGATTCAGGAGGCTATGGTCCATTCTCCGTGGATCGAAGCGTCACAGTCATGGCGATCCCTGGCGCTTACGCAGGAATCACTGCATCGGCCGCCGGCAGCGATGGAGTTTTCGTGAATGCCGGAGTCAAAGCGATTCTTCGAGGTCTCTTCATCACCGGACTTGGTGCTTCCAATGGGATCAATATCGGTACTTCTTTCACGGGGACCGACGTCGCGGTTGAGAACTGCGTCATCAATGGCTTCGTTGACAACGGCATTCGTGTCGACGGATACGCAGCCGGGAATCTGTTCGTCACCGATGTGACGGTCAGAAACTGTGGTTCCAGCGGAATCGTGGCGGCGGGACCGATGAGAGTGTCGGTC
>DASVHS010000500.1:0-2417 GCA_036382495.1 Thermoanaerobaculia bacterium
AAGGAATACCGCGAGGCGATGCGCCTCGACAAATCGAACCAGTACATCCAGAAGAATTACAGCCGCTACGTCGAGTTCACGTCGCGCAACAAGAAGCGCCAGCGCGGGACGAATGCACCGAAGACGGCGTCCGCGTCGGCGGCCGGTTCATCCTCACCGGCAACGCCGACGGTCCCGGGCGCGACTCCCGCTCCGCCCCCCCCCACATCCGGCGACGGACCGGGATCGGTCGCACAACCGACCGGCACTGCGCCGGCGGCGGTTCCGCCCACGGCCGTCGCGCCCACCCCGCAGCCCGTTCCGCCCGACACCAGCGCTCCACCGCCACCTCCCGCGAAGCCACCCGGAGATCATCCATGAACCGCATCGCAGCCGTTCTCGCAGCGATCTCGATCCCGCTTGCAGCATCCGCGGGCGTGCTTGAAGTGAAGATGAAACTTCCGGTCAAGCCGAAGTTGCAGATCGCCGGCGACGAGAAGATCGCCGTTGCGCCGTTCATCATCGCCAGCAAAGGCGAAAAGAAAAACGATCGCGCCTCGAAAGTCGACGTGCAGGCGGAGTTCGGCCGGTATCTGAAGAAACAGCTCACCAAGAGCACAAAGCTGCGCATCATCGATGCTCCGCAGACGCGGCTTCCCGGCACCGACATGAAGTCGCTCGAAGCGAATCGCGACTTCTGGAAGGCCCTGGGGTCGAAGACGGGAGCGGACTTCATCGTCAGCGGCGTCGTCGACTTCGACATCAACGACAAGTCGGGATATCGGACCGAGGAGTATGTGTCGCCGGCGGATGGAAGGACGTTCTACCGGCAGGTGCTCGTGGAGTCGACCGGGTTCGTGTTCGACATCGACATCGCCGTGTTCAACGCCGACACGGGAGAGAAAGTCGTCGAGGAGAATTTCCGCGACTTCAAGGAATTCGACCAGCGCAACTACGACGAGATCCTCGGCCTCTTCGAGAATCTACGCGCGCTGGAGACGCAGCTGGTTGGGATCTTCGTCTCGCAGGAGACGTCTGCGACGCGATACGTGTTCACGGACTAGTTTCGGTTACCGGTTACCGGTTACCTGTTGCCGGGGGAATCCGGTAACCGGTAACGGGTAACCGGCAACTTCACCGGAGGCCCATTGAAGCGACTGATCACGCTGCTGGTTGTTCTGTCGATTGCCACGTCCGCATACCCGTTCGGCCAGAACAAGATCGTCTACGACAAGTTCAACTGGCACATCTACCACTCCACGCATTTTGATTTTTACTTCTACGACGAGGAGCGGGCTTCGCTGCAGCGCGTGGTCGACAACGCGGAGAGCGCGTATCTCAACCTGTCCCAGAAGTTCAATTACCAGATCTCGAAAAAGATCCCGCTGATCTTCTACGCGACGCACTCGGCGTTCGAGCAGACGAATGTCGACCTCAACTTCATCTCCGAGGGTGTGGGCGCGTTCGCGGAGCCGGCGCGGAACCGGATGGTGCTGCCGGTCGACATGAGCGACGACAAGCTCAATCAGCTCATCACGCACGAGCTGACGCACATCTTCGAGTACGAGATCCTGTTCCAGGGGAAGCTCGGCAAGACGATCGCTGCGAATCCCCCGACGTGGCTGATGGAAGGGCTGGCGTCGTTCATGGGCCAGGACGAGGACTCGCGCGACCGCATGGTGCTGCGCGACGCCGTCGTCAACGACCGAGTGCCCGCGATCACGAGAAACCCCCAGGGTTACTTCGCGTACCGGTTCGGCCACGCCGTGTTCAAGTACATCCAGCAGAAGTACGGATGGGACGGGCTTCGCGATTTCATCTATGAATACCGTAATACATTAGGAAATACAGTTGATAAGGCGCTGAAACGGGCCTTCGACGTCACGCCCGACGAATTCGACTCGCGCTTCCGCACGTGGCTGCGCAAGCAGTACCTTCCGGCGCTCGTGGCCAAGGGCGAGCCGCAGGAGTACGGAGAGCCGTTCAAGATCGGCGAGGACATCTACAGCAATGAGATCTCGCCCGTGCCGTCGCCCTCTGGCGATCTGCACGCCGCGTTCACCACGTACAAGGAAGACGTCGACGTCGTCCTTTTCAACATCCCCGAGCGCAAGATGCTCAAGAACCTGACGGCCGGCTACACGAGCCGCTACGAGTATCCGATCGCGCAGTTCTTCACGACCGGGCCGGTGATGGGACGCGACCTGGCGTTCTCGCCGAGCGGCGACCAGGTGGCGCTGTTCGTCAAGCGCGAGCGGGGCCGCGATCTGCTGATCATCAATCCGTTGACCGGACACATCGTCAAGACGATCCCGATGGACATCGAGCAGGAGCTGTCGCCGGCCTATTCACCCGACGGGAAAAGAATCGCGTTCTCCGGCATCGTCAACAACCAGTCCGACATCTACGTCTACGACACCGAGTCGGGAAGCGTGACC
>DASVHS010000501.1:0-14186 GCA_036382495.1 Thermoanaerobaculia bacterium
ACGGTGCCCATGCACCACTTCAGCGTCTTCTACTACCTCGGCGGCATGACGCTGTTCTTCTTCCTCATCCAGGTCAGCACGGGTGTCCTGCTGATGCTGTACTACAGGCCGTCGGCGGGCGAAGCGTACGAGTCGATCGAGTTCATCGTCAGCACCGTGCCGTTCGGCTGGCTGGTGCGATCGATTCACGCCTGGTCCGCGAACCTGATGGTGTTCTTCGCCTTCGTGCATATGGTCAGCGTGTTTTTCCTGAAAGCGTACCGGCCGCCGCGCGAGCTGACGTGGGTCACCGGAGTCATCCTGCTGTTCCTGATCTTCGCGTTCGGGTTCTCCGGATACCTGCTGCCGTGGAACCAGCTCTCGTTCTTCGCGACGCGCGTCGGCACCGACATCGCCGGCGTGATGCCCGGCATGGGCAAGTGGATGCTGCGTTTCCTTCGCGGCGGCGATCGCGTGACCGGCGGAACGCTGTCGCGTTTTTATGGCTGGCATGTCGCGATCCTGCCCGTGATCACGTTCGGCGTGCTGCTCGCGCATCTCGTGCTCGTGCAGGTGAAAGGGATGAGCGTTCCGCCGGCGGCCGAAGAAGAGACGAAGCGCAGAACGCCGATGAAGTTCTTCCCGCACTTCGCGCTGCGCGATCTGTCGGGCTGGGTCTTCGCGCTGGGCGTGCTCGCGGCACTGGCCGCGCTGATGCCGTGGGAGCTCGGCGAGAAGGCCGATCCGTTCGCGCCTGCATACGCGAACATCCGCCCGGAGTGGAACTACGTCTTCATGTTCCAGACGCTCAAGCTCGTCCCGGGCGGCGAGATCATGGGCATCGAATACGAAGCGATCCCGATCATCCTGTTCGGGCTGGCCGGCCTCCTGCTGCTGCTCGTGCCATTCCTCGATCGTGGCGCGGCGCGTAACGGGAAGAGTCCTTTCTGGACTGCCGGCGGCATCGTCGGACTGGTGTTCGTCATCGTGATGACGTGCTGGGGTTACGGCACGCTCGTTCCGCTCTACGTCGTGCTGCTCGCGGTCGCGCTGCTGGCGGTGTTCGCGTTCATCACGCGCGGCCCGCGCAGGACGGAGCAGCGATGATCGCGATCTTCGCCGCGGTCGTCCTGACGTCCTGCCTGACGTGTCACGATGACAAAGCGACGAAGTTCCGCGACGACGTTCACGCGCAGATCGGACTGTCGTGTCACGACTGTCACGGCGGCAATCCCGATCCGAAAGCGGATATGCCCACCGCGATGGATCCGAAGTACAAAGCAAATCCGTACGTGGGCCAGCCGAAACGTGCCGACATCCCCGGCTTCTGCGGGAAGTGTCACGGCTCCGCCGATTACATGAAGCGGTTCAATCCCGCCGCCCGCGTCGACCAGGTCACGGAGTATCACAGCAGCGTGCACGGACAACTGCTCGCGAAAGGCGACCAGAACGTCGCCACCTGCATCGACTGTCATTCGGTCCACGACATCAGGCGGAAGACGAATCCGGAATCGCCGGTGTACCCGAAGCACGTTGCCGAGACGTGCAGCCGCTGCCATTCCGACGTGAAGCGCATGGCCGCCTATCACATCCCGACCGACCAGTACGCGCGCTGGCGGATCAGCGTGCATGCAAAGGCGATGTTCGAGAAAGACGACATGTCCGCGCCGACGTGCAACGACTGTCATGGCAATCACGGCGCGACGCCGCCCGGAGTCGAGAGCGTGAGCTTCGTCTGCGGCACCTGCCACGGACGCGAGGCCGAGTTGTTCCGCAAGAGCGCGAAACACGCGGGCTGGACACAGCACAACGAACTGCTGGCGACCGGATCAAAATGCGGCGACTGCCACGACGACGCACGTCGCGCCATCACGATCACGCAGTTCGGTGAATGCGTCACCTGTCACGAGAACCATGGCGTCATTCGCCCCACCGTGGCGATGGTCGGCGCACTGCCCGACGTGCCATGCGTGTTCTGTCACGAAGGCAGCGGCGAGCTGGCGAAGCTCGTCGTCGAGCCCGAGAAAAAAGTGGCTCATTATCGAGAGCTGCGCGACACGCTGCTCGCGGCAGCGGCGCGGCAGCATCTCACCGGCGACGCGCGCTTCGACTGGCTCGTCGACCAGGCTCAAAACCTGCCGACGCACAAAGGCAGCCCTGAATTCACGCGGCTCTTCGACAAGTTCCGGATCGGCAAGACCCACTACGAGTTCCGCGGCACCGACGGCGGGATCGTGAACGTGGCCGTCCGCCGGTGCAGCGACTGTCATCTATCGAATGAGCCGGGCAAGGTCCTGGCGGCTACCATCCATAGCGTGACAGGGATGATCGCGCGCGCAGAGCGCATCCAGCTCGCCGCGCATCGCGGCGGTGTGGAGACGCGCGAGGCGCGCGTCGAGCTCGACAGCGCCGTCGACAATCAGATCGAGATGGAAGCACTCGTCCACGACTTCGGCGGCCCCGAGGTTGCGGCGAAACAGAAGGAAGGACTGCAGCACGCGAAGTCGGCGCTGCTGCATGCGCAACACTCGCTCGAAGAGCTCGGTTACCGCCGCACAGGCCTGTTCATCGCGCTCGGCTTCATCATCCTGGTGCTCACCGGCCTGGCGCTGAAAATCGGATCGCTGTGAGCCCGGACCCGGCGGTGACGGCAATCACGTCGCCATGGGTCACAAGACGCACAACGACGGGCAAATCGGCGCTACGTTCACATCGGAGGGCCGCGTCATGATTACCGGCTTCAAGCGCATCCTCATTCCGACCGATCTCAGTGATTTCTCCGGCCTGGCCCTGAAGTACGGCGCATTGTTCAACAGACTGGCCGGATCGAACCTCACATTGCTCTTCGTCGAAGAGGGATATGTCGCCTTCGACCTTTCGGCGATGCCGGTTGGTTATTACATCAACAGCCTTCCGGGTTCGCCCGATCCACTGATGGCGAAGCTGGCCGAACAGGCGCGGTTGTATGCGCCGGGCATCAGCGTCCAGAACAGGATCGTCACGGAAGCGCCGTCACGCGGAATCGTGAAGACGGCGAGCGACATCGACGCGGATCTCATCATCATGGGTACCCACGGCCGGCACGGCGTTGAGCGAGCTTTCCTCGGATCCGTGACGGAGCGCGTGCTGCACAGTACGGATCGCGCCGTGTTCACCGTGTCTCCACTCCATTTCGATCTGGAAGGCGAAATCGCGATCCGTCGAATTCTCTGTCCGGTGAACTTCACTCGGATTGGCCGCGCCGCGCTCGCCTATGCCGCTGGTGTGGCCGAAACGTTTCACGCGGAGCTGGTTGTGACGTATGTCGTCGAGAATGGCGCCGAACCTTCGACAGCACGTGCCGGCAAAGAACTTGCGACATGGATCGCGCCGGAGGTAGGTGATCGCGTCAAGTATCGCGAGATCATCTCGCATGGTGACGCCGCCGGGCGGGTCCTGGAGACCGCGGCGGAAGTCGACGCGGACCTCCTCGTCATCGGATCGCAACACAAGTTCTTCTCGGACGCGACTGTGATCGGAACGACGACCGAGCGCGTCACACGCTTCGCGCGGATCCCGGTGATCACGGTTCCGCTCAACTTGCCGGTGCGAGACAAGATCCTCAGCAGGGTGGATCGCCAGCCTGCAGCCGTACCCGCGTGATCATTGTCACCTCGCGTTGTAATTGATCCTTCCGCAGGGTTGGCACGCCTCGTGGTCTGATCGTGTCACACATGAGTGTATGCCCCGTCATCCCCGATGACGACCTCGAAGTCCGTCAGTTTGAGTTACTTAAACCTCGACTGGCAGCTCTCTGGGATTCAGTCTTTCCCGGCGATGAGGAGGCGTACACATCAGTAGTCGTCCCGTCCATGACTCTGGACCAGAACGAGATGGCCAAGATCTCCGGGATCGCGTTCTACGAAGAAAGGCTGCTCTTTCTCCTGATGCGGCTCCGGAATCCGCGAGCGCATGTCGTCTACGTCACATCGCAACCGGTTCATCCTCTCGTTCTCGACTACTACCTCGAGTTGATGATGGGGATCCCCGCCAGCCACGCCCGCGCACGGCTGACGCTGATCTGCGTCTATGACAGCTCGGCACGCCCGTTGACCGAAAAGATTCTCGAGCGGCCGCGCGTCATCGAGCGGATCCGAGCGAGCCTTTCGGACCCCGAACGCGCCTATCTCACCGTGTTCAACTCCACGCCGCTCGAGAGACGGCTGGCCATCCGCCTCGGCATCCCGATGAATGCTCCCGATCCGCGGCTGACGTGGTGGGGATCCAAGTCCGGCAGCAGGCGGCTGTTTCGCGAAACCGGCGTCGCTCACCCGGCCGGATTCGAGGACCTGCACAGCGTCGACGACGTCGTCGGAGCTCTGATCTCGCTTCGTGCGCAGCGACCCGAAATCCGCCGCGCGCTGCTCAAGCTCAACGAAGGATTTTCCGGCGAAGGCAATGCGCGATTCCAGTACCCCGACAACGTCAACCATTCTTCGGTGCGGGCGGCGTTGAATCTCCTGCAACTCACGACCGATCTGCCCGTCAGCGAGTATCTGTCCGTATTCGGGCGGCACGGTGGTGTCGTCGAAGAGATGCTTGAAGCGAAATACGTGCGATCGCCGAGCGTGCAACTGCGCATCAACCCCCGGCGCGACGTCATCCTGGCCTCGTCACACGAGCAGCTCCTCGGTGGACCGGGAGGTCAGGTCTTTCTGGGCTGTCTCTTTCCGGCCGACGAGGAGTACCGCGCCGAGGTACAGCAACTGGGGTTGATCGTCGGCCGCGGGCTTGCGGAAAAAGGAGTGATCGGCCGGTTCTCCGTCGACTTCCTTGCGACACGAGACGATCCCGGACAGCCCTGGACGACGACGGCGATCGAGATCAACCTGAGGATGGGCGGGACGACACATCCGATGCTCGCGCTGCGCTTCCTCACCGGCGGCGAGCTCGATCGCACGACCGGGCTCCTACATGCGCACGACGGCAGGGCCAAGTACTACCACGCTTCGGACAACGTGCAGTCGGATCGGTACTGCGGTCTTCTGCCCGAGGATCTGCTCGAGATCATCACGATGAATCGACTGGCCTTCAATCATCGGACCGGTACGGGAGTCCTCTTTCACATGATCGGGGCCGTCTCGCAATTCGGCAAGTTCGGCATGACCGCCATCGGCAACGACCGCGACGAAGCGGAACGGCTCTTCACGGAGACCATCGAAGTCCTCGATCGCGAGACAGGAAGGTAGTTCGCATGATGACCATTACGCGTGAGGCTGCAGTCGGACGGATCCGAACGAAGCTCATCGAAATGAGCGAGGATGGCAAGTCGATGTGCGAGATTGCGGCGGAGAAGAACGTACTCTGTCGCGGCTTCCATCGGGACAGCGCCGACGAGCTCCGGAAACGCTACGCCGGCAAGATCCCGAGTGCAGCGAGTCTCTGCCGGAGCGAGCTCGAACTACTCGCGAACGAATGGCAATTGAAGCGGCAGCGCCGTGAACGCACCCTGCTCTGTTGCGACGTGCAGTACATGTTCTACGAAACCTGTCGCACATGGGATGACTTCACGAACGAGAACCTGGCCCGCTTCTGCCGCGAGCTCACCGGTAAGGACTTTGCCGTCAGGGGCCCGATCACGTTGCCGGTGATCTGACTCTCGTCACTCGTGAATCACGCGATGGACCTCCGGACTACTTGAGAGTTCGGATATGAGCGATGAGCGACTGGATCTCGGGGGTCGTCAGCTTCTGGCCGAAGGCCGGCATCTTTCCTTTGCCGCCGGAGATCAGTTTCGTGAGCTCGATATCCGTCAGCTTCTGGACCTCTTCCGACCGGAGATCCTTCATTTTCATCGTTTTTCCGACGGGCGTCTGACCCGATCCATCCGCGCCATGGCACATGGCGCATTTTGCCTTGAAGAGAGCGGGATCGGCAGCGGCGGCGATGACCGGCAGCGCCGAAACAAGAATGACCGCGGCAAGTGTCGAGAGCAGAGGTGTTTTCATCCAGGATGACAGACTGCAAGAACAGGTCCGAATGCGAAGTAGATGGGGTCAGGTCTTTAGTTCTCAGTTGTTTCTACGAGTCGTAGAAACAACTGAGAACTAAAGACCTGACCCCATTCTCACGCGGCGGGTTCGTACGTGCACAGAGGGTCGGACTCGAAGACATCGCCGGTCATCGACCAGGCTCTCGCGCGCGAGCCGCCGCAGAGATCGCGGAACTCGCAGCGGCCGCACTTGCCCTTGAGCTTCCCGGTGTCGCGCAGCGAGAGGAACAACTCGCTGGAGCGATAGATGTCGCTGAGCGACTCGTTCTTCACATTGCCCGCCTTCATCGGCAGGAAGCCACTCGGATAAACGTCGCCGATGTGGGAGATGAACACGAAGCCCTTCGCTTCGTTCACCCCACGCGGCGCCCGCGAGACGGCGCCCGGCTGGATGCCCAGGGGCATCGGGCCAGCACCGTGTTGGAGGAACAAGGTCGACGCATCGATCAGACCGGTCACCGGATCCCGAAGCGCGCCGAGCGAAACGCCACGTTCCGCACTCATCCTCTGCAGCATGTACCGGCGATAGTGCATCGCCTCGGTCGTGCGGATCGAGAACGGAACGCGTTTGCTGGTGTCATAGAGAAATCCGAACAGATCTTCGACTTCCTGCGGCGAGACGAGATCCGAGTTTTTCGCGCGTCCCGTCGGAACGAGGAAGAAGACACTCCACATCGCGATGCCGAGGTCCTGAAGAGTGTCGACCATGTAAGGGAGGTCGGCGATCGTGCGGCGCGAGACGGTCGTATTGACCTGCACGGGGATGTCCAGACGCTTCGCGGCGCGGATCGCGCGCAGCGTAATGTCGAATGAGCCCGGCACGCGGCGGAAATCGTCGTGCAGTGAAGCGCACGACGCGTCGAGACTCACCGCCATGCGCCCGAGGCCGTGTGCTTTCATTCTCTCGACCGCTTCTTCCGTCAGCAGCGGCGTTGCGCTCGGCGTGAGCGACGGCTCGAGCCCTTTCGCTCTCGCGTGCTCGATCATCGCGTAAGTGTCGTAACGCTTCAGCGGATCGCCGCCGGTGATGACGAATACCTTCGGCTTCATTTCGCCGATCTCATCGATCAGATGAAAGCCCTGCTCAGTCGTCAGCTCGAACCGGCTACGTTTCGATTGTGCAGCCGCGCGGCAATGACGGCAGGACAGATCGCACGCGCGCGTGTTCTCCCAGATCACGACGAAAGGACTGATGTTGAAATCCACCATGTCGGCTCCTTCAGACCAGGCCCGCGGACTGAGCCCACTCCCGGTAAGCGATCGGCGAGATCTCCGACGGCTTGATCTCCGCACGGCTGCCCCAGTAGACGTTCGTGTAGTTGAGACCAACGCCGCTGTCGATGAGGTGCTTGTCGATCGCGGCCTTGTGCGCCAGGACCTGGTCCTTCGACTCACCATGCGCGACAGCCATGATGTTGACGTTGTTCAGCTCCGGACCGCCGTCGCGCCAGTAGCAGTGCGTGAGGATCGCGAAGCGGCCGATCTGACATCCCGCTTCGATCTCCCGCCCCGCCGGCACGGCCCAGTGAAAGAGTCCGTTGAAGCTCGACACGCGCTCTTCGCCGCCGACCTTTTTCGTGTGCTCGAGGAACGTGGAGAAGCGGCCGATGACGCCACGGCGGTCGAGGCTCTCCGCGACTTCGAAGAACACAGCCGGATCGACTCCGGCGCGCATCGCACGGCGCTCCCACATCTCCGGCCCGATCTCCTCCGGCCCGAAGTCGCGTTTGAGAATCGTCAGCACTTCCCAGTCGCGCCAGTCGAGGTCGACGATCGCCGGCATCATCGCTTTCGCCGGGCCGGCCGACATCTGTCCCACCTTCATCCCCTTGCGGCGCATGTGACCAACGCCGAGGACGAAGGAGCGGAGCGCGGGCATGATGCGGAACTTCTCGGCGCCGATCGATGTGCGCAGGTATTCGCAATGTTTTTCGATCGAAAAAGCGCCCGGTACTTTCAACGTCGTCCAGAGCCGCCACTCCGACTGTCCCGTCTCGCTATTGCGAATGACGACGTGACCGGAGAACGGATCGTTCGCCGCGATGAATCGAAACGCGTCATGGGCACGGTCCTCGGCGATCTTCCACGCGACGAGCGCACCCTGCGCCAGGTTCGTGGCCAGGAGGGTCTGGCGCACGCGGCGAATGACCCCGGCCTGCAGCATCGCCCGGATGCGTTCGGTAATCACGCTGGGGCCAACCCCGGAAGCCTTTGCGATTTCCCGGATCGGATCGCGGACGAAACCCTGAACGCGATCCTCGGAAATCTCGAGGATCTGGCGGTTCACGACGTCCCGAGCCGAGACTGGCGTCACTTCCACACCCGTCGTCATACGGCAGCCTCGCCGGCGATCTCGGAGTCGAGCAGGTAACAGCCCGGATCCGACTCCCAGTAGCTGCCCGTCGCCGCTTCCGCGCGGGCGCGGAAGTTTCCGTTGCAGACTTTCAACCAGCGGCAGCTCGCGCAACGGCCCTGCAGCAGCGACTTGCGGTTGCGAAGGCCTTCCAGCAGCTGAACGTTCGAGTCGCGCCAGATCTCCGAGAACGGCCGCTCGCGGATCGAGCCCACCGTGTGGTGCGACGTGAACTGATCGGGATGAACGAAGCCGAAGCTGTCGATGCAGCCGATCGCGATTCCGGAACGGTTCCCGCCGTTGTTTTTGATGAGCGCGAGCGCCTGCTGGGCGCGCTCCGGATTCGTCTTCATGAGCTGAAGGTAGATGAACGGTGCGTCAGCGTGATTGTCGACCGTCATGACTTCCACTTCGCGGCCTCGCTCGTTCCACCACTCCACCTGCTCCATGAGTCGCACCATCATCTTTCGCTTCTCGGCGACAGTCAGATCGATGCCGGAGAGATATGCGCCGCGTCCGGCATAGACGAGGTGATAGATGCAGAGCCTTCCGATGTCTTCGTCTTCGACGGTCTTGAAGATCTGACCGAGCTCGCCGAGATTCTCCTGCGTGACGGTGAAGCGGATGCCGACGCGGATGCCGGCATCACGACAGTTGCGAATGCCGCGGATCGCTTCGCGGTACGCACCGACCTTGCCGCGAAAGCGGTCGTGCTGCTCTTCACTGCCGTCGACGCTGATTCCGACGTATGTGACGCCGATCTTCTTGAGCCTCTCTGCTTTTTCCTTGTTGATGAGCGTGCCGTTCGTGGAGAACGTGACGCGCACTCCGAGCGACGTCGCGTAGTCGGCCAGATCGAGGATGTCCGGACGGACGAGCGGCTCGCCGCCGGAGATCAGAAGCGCCGGCACGTTCATCGCGGCCAGATCGTCGATCATGTGCTGCGCTTCTTCCGTCGTCAGCTCACCCGCGAAGCGTTTGATCTCCGCGTCGGCGTAGCAGTGCGCGCAGGTCAGGTTGCAGGTCTTCGTCGCGTTCCATACGACGACGGGCCCTGAGCCCGGCCGGGCACCCGTCTGCTGCTTCGCGGACTGGCTGTCGTAACGAAGGCGATCGCCGAAATACGACGGGCCCCCGAGAATCTTCGTGACACTGAGCATTTACGTCCTCCTGCGCTGAAGCCATCATCGGTTCGACGACAAACAGCGGGCGGTGACGGGTCGAACATGGGGGTGTGACGGATGACACATGGGTGGGGGTTGTGGGGGGTCTGAGGGTGGGGATGCGAGATTCGGACTCGTTGGACTCTGAATTTCGAAGTTCGAAGTTCGAATTTTGAATGAAGAATTCAGTAGAAGCAGCCAGACGGTTTCGCCTCTAATTCGTAATTCTTAATTCGAACTTCGAACTTCGAAATTCATTCACCCTCCATCCCTTCTCTGCGTCCGCTGCTTCATATCGGCATACACCCGCGCCAGCCGCTCCCTCTCCTCCGGATGCCGTCTCCCGGCCTCCGCGATCGCTGCCTGTGCCTCGGCCGGCAGGCCGTCCTCGGTCTTGATCCAGGCGATCCCGATCCATGCGTCCGTGAGGCCGGGATCGGCCGCGGTGGCCCTGGCCAGCAGTTTCGCTGCGTTCTGCGGCTGCCCCATGGCGATGCGCACGAACGCCTGATAAGTGAGCGCGCGACTGTCATCGGGCGAGCGATCGAGCACGTACTGCGTCTGGTCGAAGACGCCCATCATGTTGTTGCGGTCGAAATAGAGTTTCGCCAGCGCGATCCGCGCTTCGAGGTTGTCGGGTGATTGCCGAATCGTCGCTTCGAGTTGCTTCGCCGGGTCGACGACCACTGATTCCGGTTGTGGTTTTGGCTCCTGCGCTTCGACGGCCGCCTTCGGTTGCACCGCGTACCACGCTCCGACCGCGACAAGCGCAGCGACGAGCGCGATCCAGAGCGGGGAGCGGAGTGCCCGCGAAGCACTGACTTCGTCTGTGACCGGTTCGACCTCGATGACATGCCCGGCACGCCGTCTGGAAATGGTCCTCGAGATCACGAAGACGCCGATCCCGATCGCCACGATCGGCAACAGCCACACGAGAGAGTTGACGCCTTTGAACTTCGGCTTCAGCAGCACGAACTGTCCGTAAGAGCGCTCGAACGACTCGAGGATCTGTTCCTTCGAATCGCCGCGCGCGAGCATCTCTCTCACCTGATGCTTCATGTTGACGGCCATTTCCGACGGCGAATCGGCGACCGACATGCCCTGACAGACCGGACATCGCAACAATGACGCGACTTCGTTCGTCTTCACGTCGAGCGCCGGGCCCGACAGAGGTTGCCCGACGAGTAGAAGCAGCAGCAGTGTGGTGATCATTGTTTCATCGCCTTTGCGAGATTCATGCGACCAGCGCTTCGGTGGCGATGGTTTCAGCCGGCACGCTCAACGTCACACTGGGCAGGACGGCGGCGAGCCCGCCCAGTCCCATGAGGATCACGGCGAACCAGATCCAGCCGACGAAGGGCGTCACGATGACGTTGACCGACACGCTCTGTTGTGCGGGATCGATGTTGAGAACCGAAAGATAAAAGTCGCCGGCGATGGTGCTGTAAACGTCCGGCGTCCCGATCGGCTCGCGCATCGTCTGGTAGTGATTCATCCGCGGCTCGAGGATGGTCTTCTGCACGCCGTTCTTGGCGACGAGAAAGCGCGCGACAGTGGAGCTGCGGTGCGGCTCCTGCCGCTCTTCGATGCCGATCAGCGTGAGCGTGTACGCGCCGGCCGTCACCGGCTGCCCCACGACCGCGTGCACTTCCTGCGTGTAGCGCATCGTGCTGCTGATTGCGATCGCGACGATCACGATCACCGCGCCGGCGTGAACGACATGTGCTGCGATCCGCCGCGGCGACTTGCGCAACTGCACAATCGGCGAGCGCATCTGGGCGAGCGTCACCTGCGCCGCGTAACCACCGAATGCGAGCGTAATCAGCGTCCATGGATTTCTTGCACCGAACGCGTACCCGACCACGAGGAGGATGACCGCCCCGACGATCGGAGGCAGCAACGCGCGCCGGAGCTGCTTCGCGGTGGCTTTGCCCCACGGCAGCGCCGGCCCGACACCGAGAAGAAACAGGAGAAGCGTGCCGATCGGAACGACCATGCTGTCGAAGTACGGCCGGCCGACACTCATCTGCTTCCCGCGCAAGGCTTCGACGACGAGCGGGAAGACGGTGCCGATGAGCACAGTGAACGTCAGCACGACGAACAGGAGGTTGTTGAACAGGAACATGCCCTCGCGGCTGACCGCGCCATCGAAGTTGCCATCGGACTCGAGCCGGTTGATGCGCATCGAGAGCAGCGCGATCGTGAAGACGAGCGCCGCGGCGAGGAAGCCGAGGATCATCGGCCCGATCGCGCTCTGCGTGAACGAGTGGACAGAGTTGAACACGCCGGACCGCGTCATGAATGTACCGAGGACGACGAGAAGGAATGTCGAGAGGATGAGCGTGACGGTCCAGCCCTTCAACACTCCACGGCGCTCGAGCACAACGATCGAATGCAACGCAGCCGTCGCTGTGAGCCATGGCAGCAACGACGCGTTCTCCACCGGATCCCAGGCCCAGTAACCGCCCCAGCCGAGAACCTCGTAGGCCCACCAGCCGCCGAGCATGATCGCGAACGTGAGGAACACCCACGGCACCATGAGCGACTCTCGAATCGGCTTGAGCAGCGACGAAGGAAGACTTCCTTTGATCAACGCGGCACATGCCAGGCCGAATGGAATCGTCATTCCGACATAACCGAGATAGAGGAACGGCGGATGGACGACCATCAGGAGATGGTTCTGCAGCAGCGGATTCGGTCCCGGCCCGTCGCCTTGCGAGACAACGGTCAGGAACGGGTTCGCCGGACCGGCGAGCAGCAAACTGAAAAAGGCCGCGCACGACAGCCAGACGCCGATCGCGTCGGGCATGAACTCACGATGACGCTCGCGCGTGAAGAACGTCGCGATGGCGATGTAAATCCCCATCACACAGCCCCAGAACAGCAGCGAGCCTTCGAGCGACGACCAGAGGCTGGCCACAGTCACCCACATCGGCGTACTGAGCGAGCCGACGTGCGCGACATAGCTCACCGTGAAGTCGTGCGTGATGAGAGCGCGCTCCATGACCAGCGTCGCGCCGATCATCAATGCCGAGAATGCATAGGCCAGCCGCCGCGCCCACTTCAGGCTCTGCGCGTCGCGCGTCCTTCCCGCGGCAAACGCGACGAACGCGCCCACGGTCGATACCAGGAGGGAGGACAGGATGAGAACTCTGCCGAGCGCCGCGTTCATGTTCAGCCCTCGATGCCTTTCGTCGACTTCATCAGGCGCTCGAGCTCTTTCTTGTCGACCGGATGTCCTGACTTCGGCGCGCGATATTGATTGTTGTGCGAGACCATCAGCCGGTTGCTCTGGAACCAGCCGGCACGGACCATGGTCCCTTCGACGACGACGCCGATGTTCTCGCGGAACATCTGCGGCGGCGCTCCCGACGATTTCACGTGCACGATGCCTGTCGCATCCTTCACGTCGAACTCGACGGACGAGGTGCCGTCGACTCTGCGGATCGACCCCGGAGCGACCATGCCGCCCAGACGGATCGTCGAGCCGTACGCTTTGTCGCCGGCCGCGTGGAGATCGGTCGGGGTCCAGTAGTAAACGAGATTCTGGCTGATGCCGCTCCCGGCGATGACCGAGAACGCGGCCGCTGCGATAACCAGCGCGCCGAGCATGAAATACCGGCTGCGCAGTCGCATCGTGTCAGTGGCAGTACGCTTCATCCGGAGATCCTCCCGCAGGAGCATCATCGATCTCCGATGCACAGGGGGCCGTGACGCGATGAACGTCGCCCTGTGACGGATCGCACATTCAGCGCGATTCATCCGGCACCGCGCGGCCATTTATGCTGGCTTAATGTGATCCGTATGAGATTCTTCCGCGACTTCGTCAAGAACCGCGGCACGCGCGTAATCATCTGTCCGGAGACGGGAAATGGTGCCGCTGTCCGCATCGATGCGCTCCATGCGGCGAGAACCGCCGAGGTGCGCCTCGCCGACTGCACGCGCTGGCCGGAACGCGCCGGCTGCGACGAGGGGTGTCTGCCGCAGATCGAGGAGTCCCCTCACGGCTGTCTCGTCCACTTCATCGCCGCCGACTGGTACCTCGGCAAATCGTGCGTGAGCTGCAAACGGCCGATCGGGCCGATCCCCTGGCACGAAGCATCGCCCGCGATTCTGAAAAAAGACGGGACGACGTCGGAGTGGAAAGACATCCCGCCCCAGTACCTCCCGGAGCTCTTCGGCACGAGCAAGCCGCTCTGCTGGTACTGCAACAACGTCGCGGAGCTGGAGCGGCTTCAACCGGAACTGATCACGCGACGGACGGTGCCGGTGGAGAGGGCGAAGGAGCCGCTGAGGAGTGAGAGCGTGTACTGAGGGATGAGGGACATCCCTCCCCGCGCTCACATCCCCAAAATCGCCATCGCCGCCCCCACGCTGACGATGAGCGCTCCCGCCGCGGCGTGGCCGTAGCGATCGATCCACGGTGAGCGCACGGAGCGAACACCCGCGTGTGCGGCGGCGACCAGAACGACCATCGTCGCGATCGTCGCGATCTCGTACGTGATCACGACAGCGGCCGCGGTCGCCCATCCGCCGCTCGCGGCGGCCATGATCATCGGAATCACGGCGATGCAGGGATCGGCACAGAACAGCAGGAACAGCGACCACGCCGTAAGGCCCTCACGATCGTGGTGATGATGATGATGGCCGTGCCGCCAGA
>DASVHS010000502.1:0-7092 GCA_036382495.1 Thermoanaerobaculia bacterium
ACAAAGCTTCTTGCCGATGATCCGCGCGCGCACGCTCGCGAACACTCACTCGAAGTCCAGCTTCCGTTCCTCCAAGACCTCCTCGGCAACGACTTCACGTTCGTTCCCATCTGTCTCGGCGCGCCGCGTTACGACATGTGCGAGGAGATCGGACTCGCAATCGCGAACGTCATCGCCGAAGTGAACGACACGATCGGCATCCTCGCCAGCTCGGACCTCAATCACTACCAGGACCAGAAGGAAACGCTGCGCAAGGATCAGCTGGCGATCGATCAGGTTCTGGCGCTGAATCCGCGCGAGCTCTGGAAGGTCGTCGACGAATTCGACATCTCGATGTGCGGATTCGTCCCGACCACCACGATGCTGGTCGCCGCGAACAAGCTCGGGGCAGAGAGCGCAAGCCTCATCAAGCACGCGACGTCGGGCGATATCAATCGCGACTACTCGCAGGTCGTGGGATACGCTTCGATCCTGGTTCAGTAAGCGCATGCGCATCGTCTTCGCCACAGCCGAGGTTTCACCGATCGCAAAGACCGGAGGGCTGGGTGATGTGTGCGGATCGCTCCCGAAAGCTCTCGCTGCGCACGGACACGACGTCACGGTGTTCATGCCGTTCTACCGGCAGGCGAAGGAATGGTTCGAACGGAACGACGTGCGTCCGGAGCAGGTCGCCCCTCCCGTCAACGTCAACTGGGCGAACTGGACCGCCGAGGCCACGTTTTTCAGGACGGTGTTGCCGGGCAGCGATGTGCCGGTCGTTCTCGTCGCAAACGATTATTTCTTCGATCGCGACCAGATCTATTCAGCGCGCGCCGGCGTCGATGACTTTCTGCTCCGCTACACATTCTTCTGCCGCGCGCTGATCACGGGATGTGAGCTGCTTGATATCGCCCCGGAGGTGCTGCACGCGCACGACTGGCACACCGCGCTCCTTCCCGTGTATCTCCATTCGGGTCTGGCCGGCACTAACCAGTTCCGCGCGACGCGATCGGTCTATACGATCCATAACCTCAACTATCAAGGTGTCGCCGACGCTGCGGCGTTCCCGCTCACGGGTCTGAGCGGGCGCTACTGGGCACCGGACGCGCTCGAGCATTTCGGCACATTGAATCCAATGAAGGGCGGGATCATTTTCGCCGACCAGGTCACGACGGTCTCGCCGAGTTACGCACGTGAGATTCAGACGCCGGAACACGGCGCCGGCCTCGACGGTGTGCTGCGCGCGATCGGATACAAATTCAACGGGATCCTGAACGGCATCGACGTCGACGAATGGGATCCCGCCTCCGACGAATACCTCGACGCGAACTACGAGCCCGGCAAACTGCACGGCAAGACAATCTCGAAGCGGATGCTCGCGAAAGAGGCTGGGCTTACGTACAAAGCACGCACGCCGATGCTCGCGGTCATTTCCCGGCTCGTCGAGCAGAAGGGATTTCAGCTCCTCATCCCGATCCTCGGCAAACTTCTTCGCGCCGGCGCCCAGGCGGTCATCCTCGGCAGCGGCGAGCCGGTGTACGAGGAAGCATTCGCTCGACTGGAGATCGAATATCGCGATGCGTGTCGCGTGTGGATCGGATTCGACAACGCGCTCGCGCACCGGATCTACGGCGGGTCCGACCTGCTGCTCATTCCGTCGATGTATGAACCGTGCGGACTCAACCAGATGTACGCGTTGCGTTACGGCACGCTTCCGGTCGTCCGGCTGACGGGCGGATTAGCGGACACCGTGACTCCTTACGATGGCACGAACCGCGATGACGCAAACGGCTTTGGTTTCCACGGCTTCACTTCCGAGGAGTTGTATCTGGCGACGTGGGTCGGGATGTTGACGCAGAAGGACATACGCACGTGGAAGGCGCTGCAGCACAACGGAATGGAGCGGGACTTTTCCTGGAGGCGATCGGCGGCACAGTACGAAGAGATTTACAGGCGCGGGACAGCGGGATGATCTCTCGTGGCACCTCGAATGCAGAATGAACCCGCCAGGAGGGCACGGCCTTGATTGAACTGATCATCGCAGTCGCCGGTACGCTCCTGCTGATCTCCGCCGGCAAAGGGCGTCGATTGGCGCCGCAGCCGGTGCGTACACGCACGAATCGAAAACGTTGAAGCGAGCGGCATACGAAGAGTGCTTCCAGACGGTTGTCGCCGTCTGGCGCGATGAGGGAGGCCGGAGCCTCGACGACATTGCCCTGATGGCGACGATCAATTCAGTTCTCGCGAACCGGTTTGATCATTTCTACTGGACCGGTTTCTATCGCGTCTGCGGCGATCGCCTGGTGGTCGGCCCGTACATCGGCACAGTCGGATGTCTGCAGATCGAATTCGGCAAAGGTGTTTGCGGAACGGCTGCGTCACGTCGCCAGACTGTCATCGTGCCGGACGTGAACGCGTTCCCCGGTCACATCGCGTGCGATCCGAAATCGAAGTCGGAGATCGTCGTGCCCGTGTTCGGACCCGATCGTGAGTTGATCGCGGTGCTCGACGTCGACTCGGATCGGCGCGATGCATTCGACGAGGAAGATCGCGCCGGACTCGAGAGAATCGTTGCGCTGTTCGGCGAACTCTAAACGCACAACGGAGTGCACGTACCGTTCGGATCCATGTGAAACCGGTAAGTCGCAACCGTGCCTCCGCTCGGCGCGACGCGCAACGTGAGCGTGGTGTTCGTCAACGTGCCTGAGTAATGCGCGGGCGGAGCCGGATCGTTCGAAATTGGTCCCGCTTCAAAGCGGTACGTGCCGTCGATGTCGAACGTGCCGTCGCTGCGGATGTCCGGTGTCGGGAACTCGCCATGACCGCAGCCGGCGATCAGTGTCGTCGTATGCGGAAAAACGTTCGCGTTACGAACGAGCAGGCATGCGCCGTCACCGCTCCATCGCCCATCGGCAATCGCGTGAGCTTGCGGCTCGGTCGGACTGCCGTTGCAGGCAACGAGCGCAAGGCACAGCGTCAATGTTGTCAGCCGCATGTCACTCCTTGAGCATTTCGAGAAGCGCGCGCAATTCTTTTTTCGCGTCTGCGATGGCTTTGTTCGTGCCGCGCGTAATTTTCGCAGCTGCGGCGGCCGCCTTCGGCTCCGCGACTGGCGCAGGTGCCGGCGCAAGTGCGGGCGCGACGCCGCCTTCCATCTCGGTCTCCAGCTTCTTTTTCGCGCCGGCGATCGTGAACCCCTCGGAATAGAGGAGCTGCTTGATCCGCAGGATGATGTCGATCTCGCGCTTCGTGTAGAGCCGCTGCCCGCCGCCGCTCTTGTTCGGCGCGAGCGAGGGGAACTCGGTCTCCCAGTAGCGCAGGACGTACGGCTGCACGTCCGCCACCTTGCAGACCTCGCCGATCTTGTAGAGCTTCTTGTCCTCGGCTGCGTCGGTCATCCGGCGCTGATTATCTCAGAGCACGCCGGCGCTGGACGTCAGTCTCGAGGCGTCCGTCGATTTCCTGAAACAGACCGACCGCCGCCTGGTAGACCTCGTCGACCGAGATTTGCGTCATGCAGCCATGGTGGCCGAGTGGGCATTCCTTCTGGTAGCAGGGACCGCAGCTGATTTCTTTGCGCACGACGCGACTGGCGCCGGGGATGACTGTGCGTCCCGGATCCGTCGGGCCGAAGATCGAAACAGAGGGAACGGCGAGCGCGGCTGCCAGGTGGAGCGGCCCGCTGTCGTTCGTGATGATCACCGAGCAATGCGAGATCGCCGCGGCGATGTGAAGGACGTCGCCTTCGTCGCCGATGATCGGCAGGCCGTCGCAGGCCGCGGAGATCGACTCGGCCTGCTCCCGTTCGCCGGGGCTGGTCAGGAGCACCACTTCGTAACCGTCGGCGCGGAGCCGGGCGCCGACTTCGACGTATCGATCGTCGCCCCAGTGTTTCGCGCTGCCGTACAAACCGCCGGCGTGGATTCCAAACAGAGGCTTGTCGACGCTGATGCCGAGCGCGCGAAGGCGCGTCCGCGCTTTTTCACGGACTGCAACGGGAAGATGGATCGTCGGGATCTCGTCGACGACGCGCGGCGCGCTCATCGCGGCCAGCAGAGGCGTGTAATCCTCGAGCTGGTGGCCGCGATCGGCGCGTGCGGCGGTGTGCGTCAGCAGCAGGCGCCGGCAGTCGGTCGGGTAGCCCCATCGCTCCTCGATGCCGGCAGCGAACGCGATCATCGCGGCGCGGAATGAGTTCGGGAGGATGACGGCGCGGCGGAACTTCCCGTTGCGCAACGTGCGGATGCGATCGCGCGTATCGCCGTTCCAGGGGATGACTTTCTTGAATAGTCCCGACGAGGCGAGCAGCGTGGCCACGTTTTCGGGCGCGGCGACGGCGATCCCACCCTCCGTGCGATAGCGGTGCTGCAAGGCACGATAGGTGGGAAGTGCGAGGATGTTATCCCCGACCCAGTTCAAGCCGATGACGACTGTTTCCGCGCGACTGGCCATCTCTAGACTTCCCCCGTCCCTTTCCAGCGATCGTGCATCCAGAGCCAGATGTCCGGCCGGGCGATGATATGTCGGGAGATCACGTCGTTGATCCGCGTCGTCAGCACTACCGGGTCCTTTTCTTCCTCAGTCAGTTGAGCGACACGAATCGGTTCCTCGAACTCGAGACGATGTCTCGTTTTTTGCGGAATGCAAAAAGCGAACACAATTGTGGAATCACGCTTGACGGCCATCCTGGCGGGGGCGGGCGTGGTCCAGGCGGGGCGGCCCAGGAAGGGTACGAGGACGCCTTCGCGCGGGAGGACGGCCTGGTCGGGAAGCATGACGACGACGGCGTTCTGCGACAGCGCCTTCATGAGCGGGCGGGCGGCGGCGCGGCGATCGACGACGACGGCGCCGGTGCTCGTGCGCAGCCGGGCAAGGTCGTTCTGGAGGTAGTCGTTGTCCAGCCGGCGGACGACTGTGTACACGTTGTTCGACAGCGAGGTAATCGCCAGCCCGCCGACCTCCCAGCTTCCGAAGTGGGCGCTGATGACGATCACGCCATTGCCGGCTGCGAGGGCGTCGTCGATGAGGTGCCGGTTGACGATGTCGGTATGCGCGAGGATTTCCTCGAGCGACATTCTTTGCATCTGGACGTACAGCAGGAGCTGACGGCCAAAGTGCCGCCAGCATTCGTCGAGGGTCTCGCGCAACTCTTTCTCGTTGCGCTCGGGAAATGTCAGGCGAAGGTTGCGCATCGCCAGCCTGTCGCGACCGCGCAGCAGCTTCCCGCAGACCGCCCCGAACCGGCCGCCCCAGCGATAGACGCGCTCTTCGCCCGCGGCGTGAACAGCGGACGACACGACGCGATAGAACGCGTACTCGGCCAGCTGCAGCAGCCGGTTCTTCTTTGTGCGGCTCACGACTGCGCCACCATGGCGATGCGCTGCAGCACGTCTGCATCGAAGACGAATTCTGCCGGGATGGCGATGATGTCCGGAGCGTGGATCTTCACGGCGTCCTTTTCCGTCGTCACGATTCGCTCCGTTCCACGCGCGGCGTGATGAATCTGCGCGAGATCGAGCTCCGTGTAGGGGTGATGATCGAGGAAGCCGCGAGTCCGCTCGACGATCAGGCCTTCCTGTCTCAGCGAGTCGAAGAACTGCTCATTGTCTGCCAGTCCCGCGAACGCGAAGACGCGCTTGCCGCGAAGCGACTCCGGGACGTTCAGCCGGAGCCGCCGTGGGACGACGACATCCGCATCGCGAAGCGCCGATCGCCCCTCGCGATGGAACCGCGCCGGTGCGTCGATCACGATGTCGAGGTCGCGATGGAGCTGCAAATGCTGGAACCCGTCGTCCAGCACGAAAACATCACATGTTTGCGTGAGTGCTTGTTCAAATCGATTAGCACCAACAATTACTGATGTTGATTTCGTTCGCTGCTTGATGAGCACAGGTTCGTCGCCGAATTTCACTGCGTCGAGCGTGTCCACAGCGCCGGTCCCTTTTGCCCGATAGCCGCGCGTCAACACCGCGACGCGAAGACCGCGATCCTCGAGGAAACGGCAGATGGCGATGACGGCCGGAGTCTTGCCCGCTCCACCGATCGCGATGTTGCCGACGGAGATCACCGGTTTCGACAGGCGCCTGGCTTTCAGAATGCCGCGACGGTAAAGCGCGCGACGGACGCGATTGACGCCGCGATACAGCATCTCCGCCGGCTTGAGAAGAATGATCACGCCAGCAACTCGACGATCCGGCGGGCCGTCCGCTCCGATGCACCTCGGTTCCGCTGCACGACTTCCCGCGCGCGGCCGCCCAGCGCCTTCTGCTCGACTTCGTCATCGAACATCCGTGACGCGAATTCGATCACCTCACCGGGCGACGCCACTTCTTCCGCCGCATCCGCGTCGAGAAATGCAGTCGCGATCTCGCGGAAGTTCGACATCGACGGTCCGAAACAGACCGGTACTCCCGCCGCTGCGGGCTCGATCGGATTGTGTCCGCCGAACGGAGCGATGCTTCCGCCGACAAACGCGACCGTCGCGTAGCGGTACATGCGGGCCAGGTCGCCGAACGTGTCGAGTAGAAGCACGTCGGCACTCTCGTTCTGAAGAGTCGTGCGCCGCACAAATCGCATCGATGTCGTGGCCAGTAACGCAGCCACCTGCTCGAAACGCTCCGCCTTGCGCGGCGCGATGACGATGAACGCGTTCTGCTCGCGCAGAAACGCTTCGACGAGCGGCAGCAGCGCCTCGTCTTCCCCCTCCATCGTCGATCCGAGGATGAGGAGCTTGCGGCCGGCGATGAGGGATTCGATTTGCGGGGCGGCATCGATCGGCGATGAGTCGGGCTCGTAGTCGAACTTCACGTTGCCCGTCACTTCCACCCTGGCGGCCGGCGCGCCGATCGCGATGAATCGATCGCGGTCCACCTCCTCGCGCGCCAGCACGCGATCGTAGTTTCGAAGGATGTGTCCGACGATTCTCCGGACCGCCCGATAGCGCGGGAACGAGCGATCGGAGATCCTCCCGTTCGCGAGGATCAGTTTCAATCCCCGCGCGCGGGCGATGCGCGTGACGTTCGGCCAGATCTCCGTCTCCATCGTCGCGAATACGCGCGGCTTGTGATGTTCGAGGAATCGCCGGACCGCAAACGAGAAGTCGAACGGGAAGTA
>DASVHS010000503.1:0-3311 GCA_036382495.1 Thermoanaerobaculia bacterium
GCTGTGCTTCGGCGTCAGTGCCACGTGCGCGGTCATGCTTTTGCGCGGCTGGAGGACGTCCCGCGTGCGGTTGCTGCTGTGGAGCGGCATCGGGTTCAGCGGCATCGCGCTCAACAACCTTCTGCTCGTCGTCGGAGAGAACGCAGGCCGCGACTGGTCGGCGTGGCGCGGCGCGCCGGCTCTCGCCGGCCTGATCGTGATGATCTGGGGACTCATCGAGGAGCGCTCGCGATGATCCTCGCAGCCACGATCTTCGAATCGGTTCGCAGCTGGATGAACGGCGCGATGGCGATGGGCTACCTCATCGCGGCCTGTTTCTTCTTTCAATACTGGCGCGAGACGCGGGAGCGGCTCTTCGTTTTCTTCACGATCGGTTTCGTCGTCCTGGCCGTGCATCGGACGATGTTCGCTCTGCTATTCGGCGAAGCCGAGGCCCTCACGTTCACGCTGAGGCTGGCGGGCTATCTGTTGATTCTGGCGGGGATCATCGACCGCCGCCTCCGCCCTGTATAGTTGCCCGAAATGCGCTGCACGCCACCTTTATTGATGGCAATTTTGTGCGCCCAGCCCGCTGTCATCGTGGCGGCGCTGTCCGCTCCGTACAAGGCCGAGGTGTCGGCGACGATTGCGCCGGGTGTGGTGCATGAGCGCGGTGCGTTGTCGACGAGTGTCTCGGGACGGCAGGCAGTCTATGTCGTTCGCGTCGACATGTCGCAGCCGGTTGTCCGATTCGAAGCGTCGATCTCGAACGATCGCATCGTCGGACTCGAGCCGACGACATCGCAGGCGAACCGGAAGAATCACGAAGGTCATCGCGCCGTTGCGGCCATCAACGCCGACTTCTTCGATTCGAATCAGGCGCCGTTCGGCATTCACATCGAGAACGGCGAGCTCATCGCGTACGGACCGAAGCCTCGCCCTTCGTTCGGAGTGACTGCGGACCGGCGCGTGCTCATCGGCAACGCCGGCGTCAGCGGCAGTCTCTGTCGCGTCGACGGCATCTGCATGCCGGTGGCGCGTCTCAATCAGGCCCGCACGATGGGTGAGGGAACCGGCGAGCTCGATCTGTACACGAGTCGCTTCGGCGATTCGACCGGCACCGACGAGAGCGGAACGGAAGTGACGCTGTCCGGCGCTCCGTCGCCACTGCCGGTCAAAGGCTCGTTCGAGTTCACCGTGAAGCGTGTTCGCACAAAGTACGGCGCGACGAAACTGACAGAGGGAGAAGTCGTGCTGTCGGGAAGCGGTGTCGGTGCGAAGTTCCTCGATCTGCTACCGGACGGAGCGCACGTCGCGCTGACGCTGACGCCAACCAGCGGCTGGGAAACCGCCGCGCACGCGATCTCCGGGCCGAACATCCTCGTCCGCGAAGGTTCGATCGCGATCGATCCATACCAGCACGGCTATGCCGACGTCGCTCTGGCGCGAAGCGGCATCGGCATCACGGCGAAGGGCGACGTGTTGCTGTTCGCAATCGATGGTCGTCAACCCGGCTACAGCATGGGTGTGACGCTCGACGAGCTTGCGGAGCTCATGGTCAGCCAGGGCGTCGTCACCGGTCTCAACCTCGACGGCGGCGGCTCCACCACCCTCGGCATCCGCCTCCCCGGCAACGACGGCGTGACGATGGTGAATCGCGGCGCCGACGGTTCGGAACGCGCAGTCGGCAACAGCCTGATCCTCTTCAGCAGCGCGCCGACAGGACCGCTTGCGCAGATCGCCATCCGGCCCGACTCGGCTGTCGTGCTGAGCGGAAGCCATCTCGAATTCGCAGCGTTCGGCGAGGACGCGGCCAACAACGCCGTCCGTCTTTCGCGCGGAGCGCGATGGGAAGTCGCCGGCAACATCGGCACGATCGATACGAGCGGGCGGTTCACCGCCGGCGCGGCGGGCGACGGCTCGGTGAAAGCAACGATCGACGATGTCGCGGCATCGACTCCGGCGAGCGTCGTCGCATCGCTGAGCGCCGTCGAGATCGTCCCCAGTCCCGTCATCGTCAGCTCGGGCGCCACGCAGATGTTCACGCTGATCGGCAGAGACGCGCAGAATCGCAATGTCTTCGTCGACGCCAGCGCGGCCGAGTGGCGCGGATCGCCGGCGATCGGAAAATTCACACAACCGGGGTCGCTCGCCGCGTCGAAGGGCGGGAGAGGATCGATCAGCGTCGTGGTTGGTCCGGCCATGGCGAACGCGCGCGTCGAAATCGGCAAAGCGCCGGTTGTCATCGAATCGTTCGAAGACACGAACAGCGTGAAGATCTCGGCATCGCGCGCGTCCGCGAATGTGAGCCGCGCGGTGCGGCCCGAACCGGTGCGCAGCGGCTCGGCATCGCTGAAGCTGACATATGACTTTCGCAATCAGACAGCAATCTCCGCTGCGAGCGTGCGCTGGGATCCGCCGAAAGAAATCGAGAGCCGGCCGTTACGCGTGGGCGTGTGGGTGTGGGGTGACGGCAGTCATCACGATCTGCGCGGCAACTATCGCGATGCAAGCGGCGCGATCAAGATCGTCAACTTCACGCAGACGCCCGGACCGCTGCTCTCGACATGCGAACGGAGGCGGGGCGGCATCGACTGGGTCGGCTGGAAGTATCTCGAGGTGCCGATCCCGCACGACGTCATCGTGCCGATCCGGTGGGAGCGCATCTACCTCGTCGAGGGCAACGATCGTTGCGACAACGCGTCGTCGATTTTCTTCGACGATCTTCGCGCGGTCTATCTCGAGTCGAGCGAAGACACGACCGGTCCGTCGATCACGGCGTTGGTCCCGCAGCCCGGCGCGGTCATCGAAGGCGGGCGTCCGGAAATCGGTGGCAGCGTGAAGGATCCCAGCGGCATCGAGCCCTCATCGGTCCGTCTGCTCGTCGACGGCGTTCAGGTTCCGGCGACATTCGACGACGCATCGGGACGGGCGCGCTACATCCCGCTGAAGCCGCTCGAGCCGGGCGTCCATCACATTCACCTCGAGGCCGAGGATCGGGTCGGGAATCCTACGCAGCCGTTCGCGGAGTGGGAATTCACGGTGAAATAGGCGATGGCCCTCGCACCGGGAACCCGCATCGGCGCGTACGAGATCGTATCGGCGATCGGCGCCGGAGGAATGGGCGAGATCTACCGCGCTCGCGATGTCCGGCTTCAGCGCGACGTCGCGATCAAAGTTCTGCCCGGCGACACCGCGTCCGATGCCGGCGCGATCCTTCGTTTTCAACGCGAGGCGCGGGCCGCATCCGCGCTCAATCATCCGCATATCCTGACGATCTACGACATCGGGCGCATGGATTCCGAACCGCACCGCGACTTCATCGCCATGGA
>DASVHS010000504.1:0-2492 GCA_036382495.1 Thermoanaerobaculia bacterium
AATTGATGCGGCGCCGATTGCGTGACGAACCGGCCGGAACGCAAGAGCCGGATGTCTGGTCCGAGACTCGTCACCGCGCCGTCCCCGACGCGCCACAGCCCGTTCGCAGCGCATCTTTCAGTTACGGTTACATGCAGCGCGCACAGTATTCATTTCTCAACTGCACGCAGGACGCGTTCACGAACGCCGCGTCGACTCTCGCGAAACGCGTATCGCAATTCGGAGCCGGCAGTGCTCCGGTGCGCAGCTGGGTCGCGGCGCAGGATCTGGTTTTCGGGAATTGCGACGGCGAGACCGGTCCCCCCGCGCCGGCCGGCGAGACGCTTCCTCAGATCATCCGAAAAGACCGCGACTATCAGATCGCCGCGGCGGCGTTCTATCGCGGCGATTTCGATGACGCTCATGCGCGCTTTCTGCGCATCGCAGACGACACGGATTCGCCATGGGCGGCCTTGAGCCGTTATGTCGCGGCACGCGCTCTCGTTCGCAAAGCGACGCTCGCCGTTCCGGAGGAAGAGAACAGGAGCTACTCCGAGATGCCGTTCATCTTTCAATCGGAACCGATGGCGCAGGCCCAGAGTGAGGTGCGCGGCATCCTGGCAGATCCGAAGCTTCAGGCGGTTCATCGCGCGGCGAAGCAACTCCTCAATTTCATCGAGAGCCGGATGACTCCGGCCGCGTATCTCAAACAGATCGCGGCCACGTTGGCCGAAGGCAGCTCACCGACGACGATACGCGACGATCTCGCCGACTACACGATGCTCCGCGATAAGGACATCGACAGCGACGACGACATGACCGACTGGATCTCGACTTTTCAGGAGGGCGCGCAGCACTCGTCGTTCGTCCACGCGGTGGAAAAGTGGCAACAGACCGGCTCGGTGCTCTGGCTGGTTGCGGCGATCGTGCACGCCGATTCGAAAGATGGCGCGACACCATCGCTGCTCGACGCCGCGAAGGCGATCGTCCCGTCATCACCCGGATACGTCACAGTGCGCTATCACCGCATCCGTTTGCTCCGCGATCTGAGTCGCGACGCCGAATGGCAGCCTGAGGTGGACGAGGTGCTGCGCCAAGCGGCGAAAGCGGGTCCATCAACACGGAACGCGCTCCTGGCGATGCGACTACCGCTCTCCTCGTCGCTCGACGAGTTCATTCGGGATGGCGTGCGCCAGGTCGTCGGGTACACGAGTCAGGCTGCTCTGTCGGAGCCCATCCCCTACCTCGGCGACGACGCCGTGGCGACGATCAATGAATGGCTGACGCTTGATGATCTCGTGGCGATGGCGGGCCGTCCCATGCCCGACGAAATTCAGCGAACGATTCTGATTGCCGCGTGGACACGAGCAATGCTGTTGAATCGCGCGGACGTGGCAAGAGTGATTGGGCCTCAGCTGGCGAAAAAACGGCCTGAGGTTGCCGAAGCAGTCAGACAGTATCTGGCGACGCCGGAGCGCGATCGCCGAAACGAAGCGGTGTTCATGCTGATCCAATACCCGGGCATGAGTCCTTATGCAGGGACCGCCGACACGCGCAACGCGACGTCCCCGCAGTCGCTGACCGACGAAATTCATACGTATCAACATGAGAACTGGTGGGGCAATGGCGGCCAGCCGTTCTACGGGCCAGGACCGTACGGAATGAAACCAAAGTTCGCAAGAAGCATTGAGGAACAAGACGCGATCCAAAAAACGGGCAGCGGCGCGACCTACGTTCTGAGGCAACTTGTGCGATGGGCCGGTACGCATCCGTCGGATCCGCGGTTGCCAAAGGCGTTATCAGAAGCGATCAAGACGACGCGATGGGCGTGCCCGGATCACGAGACGCGGGCTGCGGCGAAAACCGCCTACGACGTCCTTCATTCGAAATATGCATCGACGAAGTGGGCGAAGATCACGCCCTACTGGTACGACGGAAAGAACTGAGGCGCAAACCCGCCAGCTGGAGATCCTGAACCGTAAATATCAACGTGGTGAAAATTTCGGCGAGCTGTCGCGGCGACATCCCGCGAAGGCGCTCGAACTGAACGTCATCGGCGCGTGCGCTGGTGTCTTCCGGGCGAGCAGGCATGGCGTCGATGATAGCGCGCATCAATTGACCACGGTAAGCATTGGCCAGCGCCGGTAATCACTCGTCGAAGCGATGCGTTCCCATCCCGGCAGTGACCGAACAAACTCAAATGCTTCGTGTTCTGATTCGAAAACCTGAATATCGTCCGGAAGACCGACATCGAACGGCTCACCGTCGTCGGGCTGCGCCTCAACCTGGACCCAAACTTTGTATCTCATCGTTCACTTTCATGAGCCTCATCGTCTACGCAATCGCTGCTGCGGATCGAAATCGTTCCATCCACTCTCGCGCGCGTGTTCCGCGTCGCGGACAAATTCTTCGATTGTTCTTGATGAGAAATCGTCTGGTGAGGAATCGGATGTTTCAAAACCCGCCCATTCGTGCCAGCAATGATCATCAGCGTAGATCGGCCATGTCTGCGG
>DASVHS010000505.1:0-6430 GCA_036382495.1 Thermoanaerobaculia bacterium
GGCATGCAATTGTTCAGTCGAAAGCCCCGCGTCCTCGTCCTCGACGACGACGTCTCGATGCAGAAGCTCGTCTCGATGCTTCTGAAACGTGAGGGGTATCGGATCGACGTGGTGGACAGCGGCAGGAAAGCGATCGAGTCGATCGACAAGAACGATTACACCGCGATCCTGCTCGACCTGATGATGCCGCACGAAGGCGGCATGACGGTCCTCACTCATCTGCGGCAGAAGAGTCCCGAGGTGTTGCAGCGTGTCATTCTGCTGACGGCGATGCCCGATTCGATTCTGAAGGGGATCGCGAAGGACGTGTTCGCCGTCGTCCGGAAGCCGTTCGAGGCGAGCGATCTCGTCGCGACGGTGGCCCGGCTCGCGTAATCAGACGATCGGCTGCTGCCTGCGAGGCAACGGCTGAGTGCCGGGCTCCGTGCACCTGGTGTCCGCCGTACTGCGCACGCAACTCTCCACGATCTGCGAGAGTTGATTCAGATCGCAGGGCTTGCGCAGGACGATCTGCACGACCTCGACGTCGAGCGATCGCGCCGCGCCACGCGTGGCCAGGACGAGAACGACCGGCCGTGAGCTCGCCGGCATCGCCGCGATGAGGTCGAGAATGCGTTCCGCATTTCCCGGCGGCAACGCCAGATCGAGGACGACCACCGCATAACTCGACGCGTCGAGTGCTTCGAGCGCCGTCTTCCCATCCGCGACGCAATCCGCGAAAACCTCCGAATCGAGCAGGCACTGGTTGAGCTTACGGCGCACCACGGGATCCGCGTCGGCAATCAGCACTCGCGCCCGCCGGTCGAAGGTCATGCGCTCGCAGATTCAAAGAATGCGCCAGTTAGTTGGACGATTCTTCAGTGCTGAAGTCCCCCGTCACACGCGTGATCGTGATCGGCGAGGGAACGCGAGATCGCTGGAAACAACATGCGCATCTTCCGGTCATGACCGTATTTGGCGAGTTCCTCGCTGACGGACGCGAACGTCCACCCCTCCATCCGCTCGCGGTACAGCCCGACAAGAAAGCCGGTACGGTCTCGCCCATGTTCGCAATGAACATACACCGGCCAATTCAGCGGATCTGTGATCGCCTGATAAGCCCGCTCCACCTCGGCGCACGACTTCGACGTTCCGACCGTTCTGGCATTGAGCGCAATTTCGATCAGCCGGATTCCGAGCTCGCTCGTCGCCGACCGCTCCATCTCCAGATCTCCCTCATTCAACTTCACGATCGTCTTGACGCCTCGCCGGTAGAGGTTCTCGATCTCGTCGGCGGTCGGTTGCGCTCCGCGGTAGAGCTTCCCCTCCTCGACGACTCCGAAATTCGTCGGGAGACCTTTGACCGGCGGTGCGGTCGCGGTCGCACACGCCGACAGGAAAACGACAACGGCAATCGCGCTACGCCACCGCACTGTCACTCCCTTGAATCTGGAACGAACGTTTGTAGATGCCGACGATTGTCATCAGCAGAGAGAAGACCAGCGGGCCGATCACCAGTCCGACAAACCCGAACGCGTGCAGACCGCCGAGGACGGCGAAGAGCAGCGGGATGGCCGGCAACTGAGATTTGCCGCGCATCACCCACGGCCGGACGATGTGGTCGATGAGCTGAACCACGAGCAATCCCCACAACGTGAGAAAAATGGGCTGCCAGTAACCTCGCTCGCCCATCGACGCGCCGATGTAGAGATAGATCGCCGCCGGGACCCAGACGATTGCGGCCCCAACCATCGGCAGCAGCCCGAAGATGGCCACGACCGCGCCCCAGAAAAGAGCGCCGGGAACGCCAACGATCGCCAGACCGATGCCGGTGGCGACCCCCTGCGCGAGCGTGCTCGAGATCTGCCCGAGAAATGTGGCGTCGATGACTTCCTTGAACTGCGACGCGATCTCGCGGTCGTGGCGAGGAGGCAGCGGCGAGAGAACGAACAATTCCTGGAGGATCGTCTCCCCCTCGATGTAGAAAAAGTACGCGGACAGCAGGACGAGCGCGAAGTCGAGCGCGAGACCGGCAACGCCGCCGACGACCGCGGCTCCATGGCTCGCCACCCAGGCCGGAATCAGCTTCACCGCGGGAAGAAGCAGTCGCTCTGGACTGAGCGTCGCCGGGTCGAACGTCGGTACGTAGTGCTGAATCCATCGCAGGCGCGATGTGATGTCGAGCCGGTGAAGCATCTGCTGGGCATCGACCGACTGGAGCTTCTGGAAAACTGTGTTCGCCTGCTCCACGAGCAGGATGCCGATGATCGTGAACGGCAGCACGATGAGCAGCGTCACCGCGACGAGCATCACCACAGCAGCGAGTGCGGCTCGTCCCTTCCAGCGATCGCGGAGGCGCTCGTACACGCGATACGTGAGCGTCACCAGAATCGCGCCGAGGAGGATGGCGGCGATGAACGGCCGCAGGATGATGAATGCCGCGTAGAGCAGCAGCAGCGCGAGCAGACCGAAGAAGATGATTCCGGTGACGCGCCACTCACGACGCTCGGAACGGGCCTGGACCGCGACATCACTCATGGGGCTGCTTTGTACCATCACCGCATCCTCACCGAAAGGCCAGCTCCTGACTGTTTGACGGATGTGGTGCCGACCGGCTCGGCGTAGTTTGCTGGCCGGAGGAACATCATGCCCAACGTTCTCACTCAAATTTCTGACGCGATCGGCGAAGTCGTCGCTGGGGCCGGTCCATCGATCGTACGCATCGACGGCGCGCGTCACTCATCGGCCAGCGGCATCGCCTGGTCGTAGGATCTCGTCATCACGGCCAGTCACGTGCTTCGCGCACGCGACGGAATCAGCGTCACGCGCGACGATGGACAGTCATTCGCCGCGACCGTCGCCGGCGGCGACACCGGCACCGACGTCGCGTTGCTGCGCGTCGCCAACGCTTCACTGCGCCCGATGGTCTGGAGCGATCGCGAGCCGCGCGCAGGAAACTTCGTGATCGTCGCCGGCCGCCCCGGCCGAAGCGTTCGCGCGAGCGTCGGCGTGGCCAGCGCGATCGGCGGTGAATGGCGCACATTCGACGGATCGCGGATCGATCGCTACATCGACGTCGATGCTTCCCTGCCGCGCGGATTCTCCGGCGGCCCGCTCCTCGACACCGAAGGCGCCTCGGTCGGTATGAACACATCGGCCGTCACGCGCGGCGGTACGACGATTCCGCGCCAGACGCTCGAGCGCGTCGTCGACGAACTGCTGAAGCATGGCACTGTGCGCCGCCCGATGATCGGCGTCGGCGTCTATCCGGTCGAAGAAGGACTGCTGGTGATGTCCGTGAAAGACGGCAGCAGCGCGGCGAGCGCGGGCATTCAGGTCGGCGACATCATCACGACGATCGACGGAGCCGAAGTGCACTCGCCGAGAAAACTGCACGCGCTATTGCAGAACGCCGAGATCGGCAAGGAAGTCGAGATCGGATTCAAACGCGGCGGCGCGGCGAAGACGATCAAGCTGGCGATCGGCGCCGCCTAGAAGCGAGGCCTTAGGCCTTAGATCACGACGATACCGAGTCGCGCCGCGCGCACAACAGCTTCCGTGCGCGACTCGGCACCGAGCTTGTTGAGGATCGAGTTCACGTGAAACTTCACGGTGTGCTCGGTGATGCCGAGGGCGGTGGCGATGTCGCGGTTGGCGCGGCCGGCGGCGAGTTGCTGCATCACCTCGAGCTCGCGATGTGTGAGGGCCTGCTCGATCTCGCCGGTCGGGCGGGCTCGCTGGTCGAAGACTCGCGATGCGATCTCGCTGTCGGCGACGACGAGCTCGCTCGTCACGGCATGCAGTGCGGCATGCAGCCGGGCCGGCGGTGCGCTGCGCAGCAGAACGGCTCCGGCACCGGCCGCGAAGGCGTCCGCTGCGTCGTGAGGGCCGGGGAGCAGCACCACGATCGGACAATCGATTTCATTCAGTGTGGACGGCGCGCGCGACTGGAGATCGGAGAGCAGAACGTCGGGATTGATGACGCGGAGGCGCGACGCGATCCGCTCGTCGATGTCGATGTCGCCGACGACATGAACGTCGTCGTAACGCTCGAGGAGCGTCGTGAGGCCGAGGCGGGCGAAACGATCGGGCGCGGCGATGGCGACGCGCAGCGCACGTGCTACTGCAGGCTGCGCATTCCGGGAGACGAGTTTGAGCATTGGCATTGCGGTTATTATGCGCCCGCTTTGAAAGTGACCGAGACTTCCCTGCCTGGCGTGCTGGTCCTCGAGCCGAAAATCTACACGGATGAGCGCGGCTTCTTCCTGGAGACATGGCATCTCCATCGGTTTCTGGAGATGGGAATCCTGGAGAATTTCGTCCAGGACAACTATTCGCGGTCCCAGCGCGGGGTGCTGCGCGGACTGCACTATCAGGAGCCGAAACAGCAGGGAAAACTCGTCCGCTGCGGCCGCGGAGCGATCTTCGACGTCGCCGTCGACATCCGCGTCGGCTCGCCGACGTTCGGAAAATGGTTCGCAATCGAGCTGAGCGACCGCGATCAGCGGATGCTGTGGGTCCCGCGCGGTTTCGCGCACGGCTTCTGCGCGCTCACGGATGAATGCGACGTGACGTACAAGTGCACGGCGTACTACGACCCTCCGTCGGAGCAGGGCATTCTGTGGAACGATCCCGACATCGGGATCCGCTGGCCGATCGAGCAGCCCCGCCTTTCGACGAAGGACTCCGTCGCTCCTCGGCTGAAAGACGCGCCGGTTCTGCCGTCGTATCGCGCCGGTTGACACTCTCGCGGACCGGCGCTTACGATGCACCGCTCCTCACGGGAATGGTTCTGTTCCCGGTGCAGTTGAGGAGTGTCCAACCCTGAGCGGGGTCGTAGTTCAGTTGGTTAGAACGCCGGCCTGTCACGCCGGAGGTCGCGGGTTCGAGTCCCGTCGGCCCCGCCAATCACCACTTCAGTCGTGCGGCTGTTCCAGCACGTAAATGTCGCCCGTTTTGTCGATCCGATTGAAGAGAATCTTCTTCCCGTCACCGGACATCGCCCGATAGTCGACTGCGATGCTGGGCGATTTCAAGTGCGTCACTGCTTTCGGTTCACCTCCGATCACCGGGACGACATAGATTCGCCGGTGATCGCGCGTGAAGTAAACCGACTGGCTGTCGGCTGACCAGACGGGATGCGAATCTTCCGAAAGTCCAGACGTGAGCTGCCGAGGCGCACCTCCCGCGAATGGCACGAGCCAGATGTCACGGTCCTCATCGGGTTGCGCCTGAACGGCAATCCATCGACCGTCGCGCGAGCAAGCGGGATTGCTGACGTTTACTCCGCGTAGCAGCACATCTGCCTTACCTGAAGCTCGCGAAATACGAACGACCGTACTCGAGACCGTCGTCACGTCGAACTCAGGCCCGATGTCAGCGTTCGCCGCACAGTGATGCCCCGCCCGCCAATTCATTGAACGGAACGTTGCCGTTCAGTTTTGCCGCCGACGATCCTCCTGCGTATAGTGTCTGGCACCCGTTTAAGGAGGACATCCATGACTCGAGTGCAGCTTCTGCTGTCGCTGTTGTTTGTGGTGGTGGCCGGATCGGCATTTGCCCAGAACAACCGATCTGCGGTTTCCGTCAATGGTCTCGATACAAACTCGTGTGCGACGACGGCGCCCTGCCGGTCATTCTCCGTCGCCGTGGCGCACACCAATCCAGGAGGTGAAGTCATCGCTTTCGATAGCGGCGGATTCGGCTCATTCGTCGTAACCCAGCCGATCACCGTCAGCGGCGCGCCCGGCGTTCACGCCGCCGTCACTACATCCTCGGGCAATGCAATCTCGGTCAGCGCCGGCCCCGGCGACGAGGTGGTCCTTCGAAACCTCGTCGTCCTGGCCGCTGGCAGCGCCACGAACGGGATCAGTATTTCGGGCGCAAAGTCGGTGCACGTGCTCAACTGCCTGGTTAGTGGCTTCGCGGGCGGTGGGGGTGTGTCCATCAATGGAACCGGGGCGGAAACGCTGATGGATTACCTGGTCGCGCAACAGAATGGCGTCGGAGTCCTGATCAACACCAGCGCACTCGTGTTCGTTCGCATCACAAATTCCAAGATCGATGACAACCTTGGCGCGGGAATCGATGTATTCAATGACGTCAAGGCCGTAGCTTCCAATACCTCGCTCAGCGGCAACGCCTACGGAGTCCGGCTGCAATCCACACTATCAACCACCGCGGACATGACGCTCGATCACTGCATCGTTTCCTCTAACGGCGTAGGCATCTATGCGGCGAATCCTGACGTCAATTCACGCGCCGTTGTCCGCCTGTATGGCAACGTCATTTCGTACAACATAGGTCCCGGAGTGCAGACCACAGCGGCCACGGCGTACACGTACGGCAACAACGCCTTGAGCGCGAACAACCCGGACGTGTCGGGCGCCGCACTCACACCGTTAGCGCAGAACTAACTCAGACGCCCCGCGCCGGCAGCGTCGGGATTGGT
>DASVHS010000506.1:0-9451 GCA_036382495.1 Thermoanaerobaculia bacterium
GAAGAAGGGCCTCATGGTCTCGATCAACCAGCCCCTCGGCGCCGACCTCGCGCTCGAAATCGCCAAGGACCTCGGCATCGACGCGCAAGTCGTGTCGTTCGAAGAAGCCGTGGAGCTGGAAGCGATCGAGAAGAATGCGACGACAGGCACCACGCCGCGTGGTCCGGTCATCACCGTCATGGGTCACGTCGACCACGGCAAGACGTCGTTGCTCGACGCCATTCGCGAGACGAACGTCGCCGCGGGCGAAGCGGGCGGCATCACACAGCACATCGGCGCGTACCAGGTCGAGAAGAAGGGGCGCAAGATCGCGTTCCTCGACACGCCCGGTCACGAAGCATTCACGATGATGCGTGCGCGCGGCGCGAAGGTGACGGACATCGTCATCCTCGTCGTTGCGGCCGACGACGGCGTCATGCCCCAGACGAAGGAAGCGATCGATCACGCCAGAGCGGCGAAGGTGCCGATAATCGTCGCGATCAACAAGATCGACAAGCCGAACGCGAACATCGACCGCGTCAAGCGCGAGCTCGCCGAGAACGGCGTGCAGGTCGAGTCGTGGGGCGGCGAGACGGTTTCCGTCGAAGTCTCCGCGACGAAGAAGCAGGGCATCGACGAGTTGCTCGACATGATCCTGCTCACCGCGGACATCCTCGATCTCAAAGCGAATCCGGAACAGGCCGCACGTGCGGTCGTTCTCGAAGCGCGTAAGGAAGTCGGCCGCGGTGTTGTGGGCACGGTGCTCGTGCAGGACGGCACGCTGAAGATCGGCGATGCGTTCTTCTCCGGTACGACATACGGTCGCGTGCGCGCGATGACCGATCAGCGCGGCGAGCGCATCAAGGAAGCGGGACCGGCCACTCCGGTTCAGGTCACCGGCTTCGACGATGTGCCGAACGCCGGCGACACGCTGCAGGTTCTCGATGATGAGACGCAGTCGCGTGTCATTGGCCAGATGCGTCATGAAAAGGCGCGCGAAGCATCGCAGTCGAAGGGCGGCCGCATGTCGCTCGATCAACTGTTCCAGCGCATGCAGTCGGGTGCGTCGAAAGACCTCAACCTGATCGTCAAAGCGGACGTGCAGGGTTCGGTGGAAGTTCTCAACGACACGCTGAAGAAACTCTCGACCGATCAGGTCAAAGTCAGCGTCATCCACGCCTCGGTCGGCGCGATCTCGACGAACGACGTCCTGCTCGCGACGGCATCCGACGCGATCATCGTCGGCTTCAACGTCCGTCCGGAGCGCAACGCTGCGGACCTGGCGGAGAAGGAAGGCGTCGACATCCGGATGTACACGGTCATCTACAACCTCATGGACGAGATCAAAGCGGCCATGACCGGCCTGCTCGATCCGAAGTTCCAGGAAGTGTTCCAGGGACGGGCCGAGGTGCGGAACACGTTCAAGGTGCCGAAGGCGGGGACGATTGCAGGCTGCATGGTCGTCGACGGCGTCATTCCTCGCACCGCGAGCGTCCGGCTGCTGCGCGACAACCGCGTGATCTACGAAGGCAAGATCGGATCGCTGCGCCACTTCAAGAACGACGTGTCGGAAGTGCGGCAGGGCTTCGAGTGTGGCATCGGCATCGAGAAGTTCCAGGACATCAAGATGGGCGACGTCATCGAAGCGTTCAAGGTCGAGAAGCTGGAGTCCGTGCTGGCTTAATAGATCGCGGATCGCAGTTCCCGCGATCGGCCATCTTCGATCTGCGATCTGATCCATGCTCGTCGTCGCCGCTATCTTCGAGATCCATATCGAGTTTGCGCAATCGCTGAAAGAGAAGCGAATGGTAGTGAAGAGCCTGCGCGACAAGCTGAGAAGCCACTTCGAGATCTCGGCGAGCGAAGTCGCTCTTCAGGATCTGCATCAGCGCGCGCGAATCGCGGTTGCGTTCGTCACGAGCGACGGACCAACGGCCGACGCGCTTCTCGATAAGATCCACTCATACGTCGAAACCAATACCGACGCGGTTCTGGCAGGCTGGACCAGCGAGAAACTGGATTTTGACGAGATGGCGACACTGACATGAAAAAAACACGACGCACGTCGAAGGTGGGAGCGATGATCCGCGACGCGCTGGTCGAGGTCCTGCGTCACGATCTCAAGTCCGCTCCGCTCGGTCTCGTGTCGATCACGGACGTCGACGTCAGTCCCGACCTCCACTTCGCGCGCGTTTTCATCAGCGGCTTCGAAGAGAAGGAGACGCAGCAGAAGGTCAAGGAGCTGCAGGACGCCAAAGGGCGCATACGAGGTTTCCTCGGCAAGCGGATCCACCTGCGCTACACACCCGAGCTCGATTTCAAGTACGACGAGACGACGATGCGCGCCAGTCGCATCGAAGCGCTGCTCGTCGAGCACGCACCGAAACCTGAAACTGCAAATGACGACGACAACGACAACGACGAGTCAGAATCCTGAAGTTGCCGCGCGCGAAGTGGCGGAGCGCATCCGCACCGGCCGCAACTTCCTCATCACCGCGCATCGCAATCCCGACGGCGACGCCCTCGGCAGCGGTATCGCGCTACAGCGGTTGATCCGCAAGCTCGGCAAGCAGTCGAAGATGGTCGTGCGCGACGGTTTCGCGAAGCCGCTGCTCAACATCCCCGGCGCGAATGAAGTGGCCATCTCCGATACGCTGCCGGCCGACTATCCGAAAGCGTACGACGCGCTGTTCACGATGGAGTGTCCGGAGATCCACAGGACCGGCTACCCCGTCCTTCCCGGCCCCGTCGTCAACATCGACCATCACCTCGGCAACGAGATGTACGGCGAGATCAACTACCTCGACATCGATGCGCCGTCGGTCGGCGAGATGATCCTGCAGCTCAACAACAGGTTCCTGCACGTACCGCTCGACCGCGACACGGCAACGGCGATGTACGTGTCGCTTTCGACCGACACCGGTTTCTTCCGTTATCACAACACGACGCAGCGGACGTTCGAGGCCGCGCTCGAGCTGGTGAAGGCGGGCGTTGTGCCCGGCGATGTGTCGCTGTGGATCAACGAGAGTCAAAGTCGCGGCTCGATCAAGCTGCTCGGTCTCTGCCTGACGACGCTCGAGCTGCACGCGGACGATCGCATCGCGACCACGGAGTTGCCGAAACGATTCTTCTTGGAGTCAGGAGCCGTACCCGAAGATACCGAGGGGATCGTGAATTACGGGCGCAACATCGAGGGTGTGCTCGTCTCTGCATTGCTGAAGGAAGACGATGCAAATTCGACACGCGTCTCGTTGCGCGCGAAACCCGGCATCGACGTGCAGCAGGTCGCGGCGATGTTCGGCGGCGGCGGGCACAAGGCCGCGTCGGGTTGCACGATCCCGCTCCCGCTGGCGGAGGCGAAGAAGAAGCTGGTTGACCTGCTGTCGACTGCAATCGGCAGGAACTGAACCTGTTCAAAATCACCTTGACATCCCGGGCGCTCGGGCCTACCTTGTAAATTGAACACGTTCAAAAACAAGGAGCCGCACATGAGAGTCGTCATTCCTGGAGGCAGCGGTCATCTCGGCACTCTGCTGGCCCGCTCATTCAGCGAGGGTGGGCACGAAGTCGTGGTCATCAGCCGGAATCGCGGACTCACGCGGCCCTGGCGATGGGTGGCGTGGGATGGCCGGCGCCTCGGCCGCTGGGCGGAGGAGATCGACGGCGCGGACGCGGTCATCAATCTTGCCGGTCGGAGCGTCGATTGCCGTTACACGAAGCGCAATCAGCGCGAGATCCTGCAGTCGCGCGTCGATTCCACGCGCGTCCTTGGCGAGGCGATCGCCGCGGCGAACAATCCGCCGCATGTGTGGCTGCAGGCCAGCACGGCCACGATCTACGCGCATCGGTTCGACGCACCGAACGACGAGCACACCGGCTTGATCGGTGGAAACGAACAAGGTGCGCCGAAGGCGTGGAACTTCAGCATCGACGTCGCGCGCGCCTGGGAGCGGGAGCTCGACGACGCGAACACGCCACGCACGCGAAAGGTAAAATTGCGCAGTGCGATCGTCATGAATGCAGGCGATGGAGGTCCGTTCGACATCTACCTCCGCCTCGTCCGCTTCGGCCTCGGCGGCCCGCATGGCGGAGGCCGTCAGTGGATGTCATGGATTCACTCCCGTGATTTCTTCCGTGCGATCAAATGGCTGATCGACCGCCGATTCGTCGACGGCGTGGTCAACCTCGCCGCACCGAATCCTTTGCCGAATGCTGAGTTCCTTCGCGAGCTCCGGCAGGCGTGGGGACGCGGTTTCGGATTGCCGGCGACGAAGCTCATGCTCGAAGCCGCTGCTTTCTTTCACCGTACAGAAACTGAGTTGCTGCTCAAGAGCCGGCGGGTCGTTCCGGCGCGTCTCCTCGAGTCGGGATTTCGATTCGAGTTCCCGGCGTGGCCCGAAGCGGCGCGCGATCTGTGTGATCAGTGGAGACAGCGATGCGAAAGGACTATCTCGGTGCAGTCGCAGCCGGTGCTCTGACCGGTGTCGCTCTTCCAGCGTTCTCGATTTACGTCGAACAGTTGTATGGCATCGCATTGTTCTTCGGCATTCCGGTTGCGATCGGATTTGTCGTCTCCGGCGTTCTGAGACGCTTCGGTGCTCGGCCACTCCGCGACTCGATGTGGTGTACGTTCGGCGCGGCGTTCGTCGCATCGATGGGTTTCCTCGTCATGGGCCGCGAAGGACTGATTCGCGTGTTGATGGCAGTTCCGATCGCCTCGCCATTCCTCGCCATCGGCGCTCTCCTCGGCTACTTCGCGTTTCATCGGCGGCGCGCACCGGCCGCGTCGGTGGTGGCGATGCTGGTGATCGTTGCGACGATGGTTCACGTCGAAGCGAACGTGCGCCGCGAACCACGCGTCGAAATCGTCGAAGACTCGGTGATCATTCACGCGACGCCGGCAGAGGTTTGGTCGTCAGTCGTCGCGCTTGATGCTGTCCCGCAGCCGAGGAATTGGATGTATCGGGTGGGATTGGCGTGTCCGCAACGAACGCGAATTCAGTCGCAGCGCGCCGGCGGCTATCGCGTGTGCACACTGTCAACCGGCCAGCTCGTCGAGCAGATCGAAGTGTGGCGGCCGGAACATGTCCTGCGCTGGCACTCGCGGATCACGCCGCCGCCGATGCGTGAATTCAATCCGTTCTATCGCGATGTCGATGCGCCGCATCTTCACGGCTACTACGAGAGCCCGCGCGGTGAATTCGCGCTCGATTCCATCGGCCCGGGCCTCACGCGTCTGACACGTCGCACGTGGTACTCGCAGCGCCTCTATCCAACGTTCTATTGGAGTCTCTTCTGTGAGGCAGGCATCTCGCAGATTCATCGGACCGTGCTCGATCACGTCCGCAAAATGGCCGAGGCACGGAGCGGCGTCAGTGTGCGCATATGACGAAGAAGCGGACGACGGTCAAGGCTGAGGAAACGCGGGCGCGCATCCTCGATTCGGCGCTGCAGCTATTTCGTGAGAAGGGATTCGACGAGGCGACCATGCGCGACATCGCCGAGGAGGCGGGAGTGGCGACGGGGGCGGCGTATTACTACTTTCGTTCGAAGGAAGATCTTGTCATGGCGTTCTACGTCCGCACAGCGGATGAAGCCAGGGAGCTTTTCCCGAAGGTCATCGGGGAGAGTCGCGACCTCCAGAAACGCATTCGAGCGATTCTCGATCTGAAGTTCGGACAGTTCGCGCGCCATCGTCGTCTGCTCGTCGCACTCGTAAGAATCGGAATCGATCCGGCGCATCCGCTGTCGCCGTTCGGGAAAGAAACCGAGCCGATGCGCGACGAGAGCATCGACTCGTTCCGGCTGGCCATCACGGACTCGACAACGCGGATTCCGAAAGACCTGCAGGACGATCTGCCGCGGCTGCTCTGGCTCTACCAGATGGGACTGATCCTCTTCTGGATGTTCGATGAATCGCCGCGCCAGCAGCGGACGAAGAAACTGATCGACGGCTCGCTCGATCTGATCGTGCGTCTGATCTCGTTGTCGGCGTTGCCGCTCATGGGCCCGTTGCGGAAACGAATGCTCGACGTGCTGAGTGCCGTCGAATAAGCTGACGGCTTGAAAAAGCCTGAACCGAAAATCGACGGTGTTCTGCTCGTCGACAAGAAATCCGGGATCACCAGTCACGATGTCGTGGGCGCGTTCCGCCGCCGCGCGAATGTGAAGAAGGCCGGCCACACCGGCACGCTCGATCCTCTGGCGACCGGTCTACTCGTGCTCTGCGTCGGCAAAGCGACGCGGTTGCAGGCGTACCTCATGGGCATGGAGAAGACGTATGTCGGGACGATCCAGTTCGGCTGGGCGACCGACACGTACGATTCGTCAGGCCAGCCGGCGAGCGAGGCGCGCGAAGTGAACGTCGAGCACCTCGACTTCGCGCCGCTCATCGCGAAATTCACCGGCGAGATCGACCAGATGCCGCCGGCGTTTTCCGCGAAGAAGATCCATGGCGTGCGCGCGTACGAGTTGGCGCGCAGGGGCCAGCCGGTCGAGCTGAAGACGAAACGCGTGAACGTGTACGAGTTCACGATCGTGTCCGTGCAGGGATCGACTGCACAATTTCGTGTGCGCTCTTCCGCCGGCACCTACATCCGTTCCCTCGCTCACGACCTCGGCAACGCGGCCGGGATCGGTGCGCATCTGAAAGAGCTGCGGCGCACCGTCATCGGCAACTTCAAAATCGAGAACGCGATCGCGTTCGACCGCATGGACCAGTCGCGCCCCGACGAAATTCTCGCGCCTCCGCAATATCAGTCGCTCTCCGACATCGACCTCCCGCTCGAGAAGCTGCGGATCGACTGGAGCCAGCAGGGAAAGATGATGAACGGGCAGGGCGTGATCATGACTCCCGCCGTGCCCGTGCGGAAAGGCGATCTGCTCGCGCTCGGCAATCCGCACGATCAGCTCGTCGCGATCGGCGAGGTCGTGAATGTGTTGCGGGATGGCGGCCCGGTGGAAGTCAAGCCGAAGGTTGTGCTGGCGGGGTAACCTCCGTGTGCCGGCTGAAGCCGGCACCCACACAGAACCGGGATTGATTTGCACCCCTCCCGCTGTTATCGTGTCCCGCTTACACGACCCAACTGTGGACTTTTGGGTCTAAACATCTAAGGAGAAAAGGTTTTGACGACCACCAAGCAGCAAAAAACGGATCTGATTTCCCAGTATCGGACCCATGACGAGGACACCGGATCGCCCGAAGTGCAGATCGCCCTTCTGTCGAACCGCATCACTTATCTGACCGAGCACTTCAAGACACACGCGAAGGATCATCACAGCCGCCGGGGACTCCTCAAAATGGTCGGCCGCCGTCGTCGCCTTCTCGACTACCTGAAGAAGACGGACCTCGAGCGCTATCGTACGATCATCGACAAGCTCGGCATCCGCAAGTAATCACGTGAGTGGAAGGACAGGCGGCCCCGCCTGTCCTTCTTGTTTTACGCCCCACCGGCCGGATCCCATCGTTCGGCCCAGGAAAACAAAATTCGACCGAGGTGATGAGTGGCCTCGGCACTTTCGAAGGAACAAATGGCTTACAAAAGAGAAATGCAGATCGGCGGGAAGACCCTGTCTCTGGAGACAGGTGCGCTCGCGCGACAGGCTCATGGTGCATGCGTCATCCGCTACGGCGACACCGTGGTCATCGCGACCGCCACATTCAAAGAGGGCAACGTGATCGGCGACTTCATGCCGCTCACCGTTGATTACAAAGAGTACACATACGCAGGCGGACGAATCCCGGGCGGCTTCTTCAAACGTGAAGGACGTCCGACCGAAAAAGAGATTCTGACTTCGCGGCTGATCGACCGGCCGCTCCGTCCTTCGTTCCAGGAGGGATACCGCAACGAGACGCAGATCATCGCGTTCGTGCTGTCCGCCGACGGCGAGAACGATCCCGACATCCTCGCGATCAACGCCGCATCGACGGCGCTCGTGATCTCCGAGATCCCGTTCGTCAATCCGATCGGCGCCGTGCGCGTCGGTTACATCGACGGCCAGATCGTCATCAACCCGACGAACTCGCAGCGTGACCTCTCCGACCTCGACCTCGTTGTGGCCGGAACGGACAGCGCGATCGTCATGGTCGAAGCGGGTGCGCGCGAAGTCAGCGAGAACATCATCCTCGACGCGCTCGAGGCGGCTCACAACGAGATCCGCCGCATCTGCGATCTTCAGAAAGCGCTTCGCGGCGACGCGGGCAAAGAGAAGATCAACGTCGAGAACAAAGCGAAATTCACCGAGGACGTCTTCAACGAGATCTCTTCGAGGTATCGCTCGCAGATGCGCGATGCGATGCTCACGAAGGGCAAGAAAGCCCGCAGCGAGGCCTCGAAGAAGGTCCGTGAAGAGATCATCGGCGTGATTCCGGTCGAAGAGACCGAGCAAGTCAGCGCAGCGAAGGCGGCGATCGAAGAGCTGCAGGTGCGGATCTTCCGCGAGACCGTCGTTCACGACCAGAAGCGCGTCGACGGCCGGTCGTTCAACGAAATCCGTCCGATTACGATCGACCTGAAAGTTCTCCCGCGTACGCACGGCTCGGCCGTCTTCACCCGCGGCGAGACCCAGGCCCTCGTCACCATCACCCTCGGCACTCCGCAGGAAGCGCAGAAGATCGAGGACTTCGAAGGCGAGACGTTCCAGCGATTCATGCTTCATTACAACTTCCCGCCGTTCTCGGTCGGTGAAGTGAAGTTTCTGCGCGGTCCGGCGCGTCGCGAGATCGGTCACGGCAATCTGGCCCGCCGGGCACTGCAGCCGATGCTGCCGAGCGAGGCCGACTTCGCGTACACGATCCGTGTCGTGTCGGACATCCTCGAGTCGAACGGCTCGTCGTCGATGGCTTCGGTGTGCGGCGGCTCGCTCGCGCTGAGGGATGCAGGCGTTCCGCTTCGCTCGCATGTCGCGGGCGTGGCCATGGGCCTCGTCAAGGAAGGCGATCGCACTGCGGTCCTGTCGGACATCGCCGGGATCGAAGATCACGAAGGCGATATGGACTTCAAAGTCGCCGGCACGCGCAAAGGCATCACTGCGCTGCAGATGGACATCAAAGTCAGCGGGATCTCCCGCGAGGTCATGGCGCAGGCACTTCAGCAAGCGAAGGAAGGCCGCTTCCACATCCTCGACAAGATGGAGGCAGCACTCGCTCAGCCTCGCACCGAGCTCTCCGAATATGCACCGCGCCTGTACACGATCATGGTTCCGAAGGATCGCATCCGCGACGTCATCGGATCGGGCGGCAAGACGATTCGCTGGATCGTGGAAGAGACGGGAACGAAGATCGATGTCGAGGACGACGGCAAAGTCACGATCGCATCGATGGATGCGGCGGCCGCGCAGCGCGCCATCGACATCATCAAGGGTCTCACCGCTTCGCCGGAAGTGAACAAGACGTACAAGGGAACCGTGAAGCGCATCGAGCCGTACGGAGCGTTCGTCGAGATCCTTCCCGGTCAGGACGGACTGCTGCACA
>DASVHS010000507.1:0-3380 GCA_036382495.1 Thermoanaerobaculia bacterium
ATTCGCGACCGAGGCGCTGCCGAATACTCTGCCTCAAGGTCAGAATTCGCCGCAGCGCGTCGCGCACGGGCTCTACGCGGAACAACTGAGCGGCACGCCATTCACTGCCGCGCGACATCTGAACCGGCGATCGTGGCTTTATCGCATCCGGCCGTCGGTCAAGCACGAGCCGTTCAAGAAATTGCGGAACGGCGATGCATTGTCGGAAGGAACGCCGAATCAGCTGCGGTGGGATCCTTTTGCGATTCCGACGAAGCCCACCGACTTCGTCGATGGCGTGATCACGATCTGCGGCAACGGCGATCCGTCGATGACAACGGGCATCCGCGTGCACGTGTACGCCGCGAATCGCTCGATGACCGATCGATTTTTCTACGACGCTGACGGCGAGCTGCTGCTCGTCCCGCAGCAGGGATCGATCGTCGTGCGCACCGAGCTCGGTGTCCTCGACGTCGCGCCGGGCGAGATCTGCGTAATCCCGCGCGGAATCAAGTTCCGTGTGGAAGTCGGCGGCGATGTCCGCGGCTACATCTGCGAAAACTACGGCGCGATGTTCCGCCTGCCCGACCTCGGCCTCATCGGCGCGAACGGCCTCGCGAACGCGCGCGATTTTCAGACGCCGGTCGCTGCCTGGGAAGACCGCGACGGCGACTTCGAAGTCGTCGCCAAATTCCTCGGCAACCTGTGGACGGCGAAGATCGATCACTCACCGCTCGACGTCGTGGCGTGGCACGGCAACTACGCGCCGTACAAGTACGACCTCAGAAAGTTCAACGCCGTGAACACGGTGTCATTCGACCATCCCGACCCGTCGATCTTCACGGTGCTCACGTCGCCGTCGGAGATCGCAGGCACCGCGAACTGCGACTTCGTCATCTTTCCGCCGCGGTGGATGGTGGCCGAGCACACGTTCCGCCCGCCGTACTTCCACCGCAACATCATGAACGAGTACATGGGTCTCGTCCTCGGCGTCTACGACGCTAAGGCGGAGGGTTTTGCGCCGGGCGGCGGCAGCCTGCACAACTGCATGTCCGGTCACGGACCCGATGCGGCGACGTTCGATCGCGCGTCGACCGCGAACCTGCAGCCGCAGTTCGCCGGCGACACGCTCGCGTTCATGTTCGAGAGCCGGTTCGTGCTGCGCCCGACGGACGCTGCGCTCAAAGCGCCGCAGCTGCAGCATGATTACTGGGAATGCTGGAAGACGCTCGAGAAGAAGTTCCGTCCGGATCAGCGGTGAAGGATTCCGTTCGCGTCCTCCTCGAATCGCTGATCGACTACGCCGGTCTTTTTCCGCCGGCATCGCTGTCGCTCCCGGACGCGATTCGCAATTACGACGACTATCGGCGCGGTGATTACGCTTTTGCGCTCGGACGTTTCATCGTTCCTGCCGCACAGATGCGCGAGGTGCCCACGGACTTTCCGCTGAGCGTGATCGCGCCGCACGATTCGATTCCCGACGCGTACGTCGTCGAAGTCAAAGCGAAGAACGCCGAGGAGATCGATGTCATCAAGCAGCAGGCGGCGAAGCAGGTGATCTATGTCGAGGTCGCGGACATCGATCTCATCGACATCCTCGCGCACTACGGACTCCGCGCGAAGATCCGCACCGGCGGTCTGACGCAGGAAGCGTTTCCCTCCGTCGACCATGTGGCGATGTTCATTCAGGCGTGCCGCCAGAAGAAAGTTCCGTTCAAGGCGACTGCCGGACTGCACCATCCGATCCGTTGCGCGAAGCCGTTCACGTACGAAACAAATTCGCCGGCCGGTACGCTGCACGGATTCATCAATGTGTTCCTCGCGGCGGCGATGCCCGGCCCGGCGAAGCAGATCCTGTCCGAAGAAAACCCGCGCGCATTCGGCTTCGACGACGGCGGCGTGTGGTTCCGCGATCTGCGTGTCACGACCGACGAGCTCGAACGCGTGCGGACACAGTTGGCAATCTCGTTCGGCTCATGTTCGTTCGAGGAGCCGATTGCGGATCTGAAAGAGCTGGGGTGGCTGTGAGGACGTGTTCATGAACTCCTGGCTCGAATCCGCGAACAACCATCCCGAGTTTCCGATCGAGAACCTGCCGTTCGGGGTGTATCGGCGAGGGCCTGACGGTCGCATCTGCGTTGCGATCGGCGATGAAGTCCTCGACCTCTTCGCGTGTCATGAAGCCGGCCTCGTCACGGAGTGGGCGTGCACGCGTGAGACCCTCAACGAGCTCATGTCGCGGGGCCGCGACAACACGGCGCGGTTGCGGGCGCGGATCACCGAGTTGCTGCGCGACGGATCGCCGGAGCGCGAGAACGTCGCGCGCCATCTGCTTCCGCGCAAAGACGTGGAAATGCTGCTGCCGTGCACCGTTGGCGACTACACCGACTTCTATGCGTCGATCGAGCATGCGACGAATGTCGGATCGATGTTCCGGCCCGACAATCCGCTGCTGCCGAACTACAAGTACATGCCGATCGGATATCACGGCCGGTCGTCGTCGGTCATCGTCAGCGGCACTCCGTTTCGACGACCGGCCGGGCAGACTCGTGACGACGCGTCGAAGCCGCCGGCGTTCGGCCGGTCGAAACGGCTGGACTACGAGATGGAGGTCGGCATCATCGTCGGACGCGGAAACGAGCTCGGCATACCGATTCCGATTTACGAGTCGGAGCATCATGTGTTCGGTCTTTGCCTCGTGAACGACTGGTCGGCCCGCGACATTCAGTCGTGGGAGTACCAGCCGCTGGGCCCTTTCCTCGCGAAGAGTTTTGCGACGTCGATCTCGCCATGGATCGTCACACTCGACGCGCTCGAGCCGTACCGATTGCGCCGGCCGCCTCGACCGGAAGGAGATCCTGAGCCGCTTCCCTATCTCGACTACGACGAAGACCGCGCGTTCGACATCACGCTCGAGGTGTCGATCACATCGCAACGGATGCGTGACGAGAAGACCGCACCGATGCGCCTGAGCCGCGGTAATTTCAGGGACATGTATTGGACGGTGGCGCAGATCGTGGCCCATCACACTTCGAACGGCTGCAATCTTCGCGCGGGTGATCTTCTGGCGAGCGGAACGGTGTCGGGGCGCGAGAAAGAGTCGCGCGGATCGCTGCTCGAGCTGGCGTGGCGCGGCACGGAGCCCATCCGATTGCCAACCGGCGAGGAGCGGCGTTTTCTCGAAGACGGCGATGAAGTGATCATGCGCGGCAGCTGCGAGCGCGAAGGATTGCCGCACATCGGCTTCGGCGAGTGTCGCGGGATCGTTCTGCCGGCGAGAGGCGAGTGATTCCAGGCTTTATCCTGAGCGGAGCGAAGGATCTTGGGTGCACCGGGGGTGATCATGGCTTGATCGCCGTACTGCACCGAAGATGCTTCGCCGCTTCGCGGGCTCAGCATAA
>DASVHS010000508.1:0-2336 GCA_036382495.1 Thermoanaerobaculia bacterium
TCGGTCGACGGCTGCCGCTTCGTCGGCACTTTCCATCCGTCGCGGCCGCTGACCCGGTCCGGTGCCTGCGCCAGGATTCCGCCGGCGGCGCTCCGGTATTCCATCTCCGGCATCGGCGCGTCCGTCGTCACCATCCGCAGATTCTTCTTCTTCCGGAGAATCTCGAGCGCTTCGGCCGAGAACGACGGCGCGACGATCACCTCGAGAAACATCGATTCGATCTGCCGTGCGCAATCGCCGTCGAATTCGCGGTTCGCGCCGATGATGCCGCCGAACGCGGACACAGGATCGGATTCCAGCGCGGCGCGCAACGCATCGGCCGGCGACTCGCGCCGCGCGACACCGCAGGGATTCGTGTGCTTGATGATCGCCACGGCCGGCTCCTTGAACGCGTTCGCAAGGCGGATCGCGGCGTCGAGGTCGAGCAGGTTGTTGTACGAGAGCTCCTTGCCCTGAAGTTGCTCGAACGGCTTTGCACCGGGGGCAACATAGAAAGCGGCGGGTTGCTGCGGGTTCTCGCCGTATCGGAGATCCTGGAACTTCGTGAGATCGAGCTTCACGTTGCCGGTTACCGGTTGCCGGTTGCCGGACATGTACGACGCGATCTGCTCATCGTACTTTGACGTCTTCTCGAACACTGCGATCGCGCAGCGCATGCGGAAGGTGTCGGTGATCTCGCCGAGTTCCAGGGCTTTGATGAACTCGCCGTACATCGAAGGATCGCAGAGTGGCAGCACATGCTTGTGATTCTTCGCGGCCGCCCGCAACATCGACGGCCCTCCCACATCGATCTGTTCGATCGCCTCGTTCATCGTGACGCCGTCGCGCGCGATCGTCGCCTCGAACGGATAGAGGTTGACGACGACGAGATCGACGGGCGGGATCGACAACCGTTCGCAATCGGCGACATGCGACGCGTTCGCGCGGTCGTGGAGAATCGCGCCGAACACTTTCGGCGTGAGCGTCTTCACGCGACCGCCGAGAATCTCCGGCGCGCCGGACCACGTCGAGATCGGTGTGACCGGCACTCCGGCATCGGCAAGATGTTTCGCGGTGCCGCCTGTCGAAAGGATCTCGACGCCGCGCGCGGCCAGAGTCTTTGCGAGCTCCACGATCCCCGTCTTGTCCGAAACGGAGAGGATCGCCCGCTCAATACGCATTGTTGAGAAACAGATTGCCACCCTTGAGGAGAGGCAGCGCGCGGGTGTCGCCGCCGGCGCGGTTCCATACGTAATAGTAGATGTTGACCGCGTCGGTGACCGCGCGCGAGTAACAGACCGATGCGACGCCGAACGCGGTCGACCGGTCATCGAAATCCTCGGAGTCATGCGCTTCACCGAACCGGAAGTACTCCTCGTCGATCAGCGGATAAAACTTCGCAGTGCGATCGAACGTGCGGTCGAGATAGCTCGACAACTGGAAGTTCGTTTCCAGTCCGTAAAAGACCGTCGGGAACTTCGTCATGCGCGACTCGAAGTAGTGCTCGTAATCCTCTTGTGAGGCTTCCAGTCGCGGATCGTCGTTCGCGACGTGGAAGGGATTGTTCGCGTCGGCGATGTAGTGGGTGAGGATGCCGAGGTGGAGGACGACCTGGGACATGGGCTTGCCGGTGCGGATCATCGACACGACGTTCGACGTCTCGCGCTCGATCCGCTCGCGCAACTTGCCGTTTCGCGAGAGGACGAAGTAGCGATGAACGTCCGATCCCTCGTCAGCCGCGGCGCGCGCGAGCCCTTCCTGATATTCGTTACCGTATTTTTCGATCAGGATGCGCAAGTCGTTCGGAGCGAGCTGTGCCGCTTTGCCCGCGATCCGTTGATCCGAGGCCGCGGTCCACGCGTGGGCGGTCGACGCGATAGCGAGGATGACGGCCGTCAGGAGAACCCTTTTCATATCGGAATGATGGTAACAGCTAACGGTTAACGGTTAACGCAAATGGACTTTCAGCAGCACATCGATCTGCTCAACGCGTGTCGCGCGTGTCCGAATGTATTCGGTCTGCCGGTGACGGGCGCTGTTGCCGGCGCGCGCGTCATGCTCGTCGGTCAGGCGCCGGGTCCGCATGAGGTCGAGGATCGCCGTCCGTTCGCCTACACCGCGGGCCGCCGTCTCTTCACCTGGTTCTCCGACCACCTCGGCATCACCGAGGAGGAGTTTCGCAAGCGGATTCATATTGCCGCGGTGATTCGATGTTTTCCGGGCAAGGACGCGAAGAGCGGCGGCGATCGTGTGCCGGACGAGATCGAGATCGCGAATTGCGGAGCGCATTTCGATCGCGAGATCACGCTGCTGAAACCGAAGCTGATCATCGCGGTCGGCACGCTCGCGTCTTCGCA
>DASVHS010000509.1:0-2617 GCA_036382495.1 Thermoanaerobaculia bacterium
CAACGACCGCAACTACGCGAAGCGCATCACGATCGGTCGGTACACGATCGGGTTACCATTCGCGAATGAGCTTCAGCCAAACGTATCTCGATGAAACATTAGAAGTCGTTCGGCGCATCGACGCCGGCTCGATCGATCGCCTCGCCGCCGGCCTCGGCCGCGTGCGCGACGGCGGCGGCCGCCTCTTCATCATCGGCGTCGGCGGATCGGCAGGCCATGCCAGTCACGCCGTTAACGATTTCCGCAAGATCTGCGGATTCGAAGCGTACACGCCGACCGACAACGTTTCCGAGCTGACCGCCCGCATCAATGATGACGGCTGGGAAGGATGTCTCGTCGAATGGCTGAAAGGGTCACGGATGCGCGGAAGTGACGCGCTGCTCGTGTTCTCTGTCGGCGGTGGCAACGTCGAGAAAAACGTGTCCGTCAATCTCGTGCGGGCGATCGATGAGGCGCGCAAAGTCGGCGCGAAAGTGTTCGGCATCGTTGGCAAGGACGGCGGCTACACGAAGAAGTCGGCGGACGAATGCGTCGTGATTCCGATCGTGTCGCCTGACCGCATCACGCCGCACACCGAAGGATTCTGCGCGGTGGTGTGGCACCTGCTCGTCAGTCACCCTGCGCTCAAGGTGACGCAGACGAAGTGGGAATCGGTGCGCTGATCAACATCGACAGGTCGGGAATGTGCGTGACGCGCCCTCCTTCCGAGTCGAGCGTGACGCCGGCGGGCGGCTGACGAAACCAGACGCGTTCCTGGCCGGGAACGAGAAACACGCCGATGCGCTCCGGCATCATGGCAACGAGCGTAACCACGTCGCGCTTATGCAGCTTCAGGATTCCTCGCAGCGGTGCGGCCGGTCGATTGTTCACGTACCAGATCACGTTCGCGATCGCGCTCGGATTGTCGACGCGCAGTTCCGTGCGATCCGAAACGCGATACGCGAGCGGATGGTGGAACCACGGATGCGCGACGAGCGCCGGTGAAGCGATCACGCGATAGTCGCCGTCGGCCGGCACCGACCACACAAGCGGCTTGTCGCCCCGACTGGTGATGCCGCTCAGCGCGGGCAGCCAGAGATTCCGCCACAACGGCAGGTAATGGTGCACGACATGAACACCGAGGTCGGGATTCTGCGCGAGCCACACCGCGCAGTTGCGATCGGTGATCACGGCCGCGGGCGGATCGTTGATCCACTCCGCGATCCGATACGGCGGCGCGTCGCCGTGAGGCACCAGCTGACGGATGAGATCGGGCAGAAACCAGAACTGATACGCGGGCCTGCGTCGCAAAGCCCATCCGACGCCGTCGAACACTTTCGAAAGCGGCGGCGTGTGCGAGTCCGCTTCGCGCATGATCAGGTCCTGATACGCGAAGTCATTTTCCTTGCCGCGGAAGATGACCAGCGCCGAGCTCAGGACGAGCGCGATAACCGCAAACGCCGGCACGAATCGCTTCACGCTTCCTCGCTCCACCTCCGTGGCAACGAACGGCAGCATGAGCATCACCACGATCTCGAGGTGGTAGTTGTAGACGAACTTCATCCGGGCGATGAACAGCATGTTCGCGAGCTGCAGCACCGCGAAGAAGAACGTCTCATCCGGCTTCCGCACGCGCATGAGTGCGCGCACCAATCCGACGAGGCCGAGGATGATGAGCGCGCAGCCGGCGATGTCGATGCCGCTCCATTCGAAAGGATCGCCCGCACCGTAGATGCGAATTCCGAACGGGATCAGCATTCGATGCACGAACGCGAACGGGATTCGCTGCGCATATTTGTCGCCGAGGTAGTTCTCGACCCAGACGTGACGATAGATCGGAAGTAACGCGCCGCGCATCGCGAAGTATCCGAGACCCAGCGCGAACGTCACGATGACGCCGAGGATCACCCAGATCACGCGTGGATTGAATCGCCAGCGATGTTCGCGCCGATCGATGATTGCGTCGAGAAGAACGGTCAGCGCGAGGAGAGGGCCCAGGCGCAGGTTCGCGAAACCGGTCAGGCAGAGGAGGACGCCGGCGAAGAACGCTCTGCTTGAGCGCCCCTCATCCGGCCTCCGGCCACCTTCTCCCCGCTCGCGGGGAGAAGGCGCTGAAAGGACGACGAGCGCCGCCAGGTACATCGCGCAGCCGACGACATCGACGCGGTATTCGACGGCCGCGAGCATCAGCAGCGAGCTGCAGCACGCAAGGGCGATCGCCGTCCATCGGCCGACTGCACCGATGCCTGAGCGTTTCATCCAGACGTTTGCGAACCAGAACGTTGCGACCCACAGCGGGATCTGCGCGATGCGCATCCACACGATCGCGACAGCGCCCGGACTCGACGTCATCGCCGAGAACGGTGCGAACAGGTACCACTGCAGCGGTGTGTGGTGCTCCCATAAGTCGCGATACGGAAGAAGACCCTGCCGGACCCAGTCCGTCGCGCAGAAGAATTCGATCTCGTCCCAGTTCAGCGGATGGAGACCGAGAATGGCGAGCAGGCGCACGGCGGCGGCGGTGATCGTGACGGCGATCAGCAGCCGGACGACGGCGCGTTCACTCACGAAAGCGGCCCGTTTCGAAACTGCTCGACGACGTCCTTGATCGTCCGCTTCACCGATTCTTTGCTGCTCA
>DASVHS010000510.1:0-4107 GCA_036382495.1 Thermoanaerobaculia bacterium
GCTCGAAGGACAGATTGACGAGGCGTCGGGGAAGCGCAACGCGGCGATCGTCGCGTATCGGAAGGCCGTCGCGGCCGAAGACGAATTGAGCTACGACGAGCCTGCGGACTGGTTCTATCCGACGCGGGAGACTCTCGGCGCGGCGCTGCTGCGCAAGAAGGATTTCGCCGGAGCGGAGAAGGTCTTCCGCGCGGACCTCGAACGGACACCGAACAATCCGCGATCGCTGTTCGGATTGTCGAAGGCACTGAAAGCGCAGAAGAAGCCGTCGGCGCAGACGGACGCGGCGTTCAAGAAGAACTGGCAGGGCGGAACGCTGCGGGTCGAGGACCTTTAAGCATGTCATCCCGAGCGTGAGCGAGGGACCCGGGGGAAGTGGAGGCCGGCCTTCCCACCACCCCGGTCCCTCGCTCACGCTCGGGATGACATGGCGAGGACCGAGGACATAATGCGCCGATGCGCAAGATCCGCTTCGGTCGAACAAACGTCCAGGTCCCTGCTGTCAGCCTCGGGACGTGGGGACACGGCGGGCCGAACATCAGCGAAGGTGTTTCCGTCGGATGGAGCGGTCACGACGACGCCCAGGCGAAAGGTGCGCTCGTCGCCGCGTATCGGAACGGCATCACGCACTGGGACACCGCGGACGCATACGGTGAGGGCGGCCATGCCGAGTCGCTGATCGGCGAAGTGTGGGGCGAGGTCCCGCGAGGCGAGATCTTTCTCGCGACGAAGTTCGGCTGGGTCAAGGGTCCATCCGGACATTTCTACGATCCGCATTTCATGCGTTCGCAGTGTGAGCACTCGTTGCGTTCGATGCGCGTGGACGTCATCGACCTCTACTACTTTCATCATTGCGACTTCGGGCCGAGCGACGAGTATTTCGACGATGCGCTGGCGACGATGCGCGCTCTCCGTGACGAGGGGAAGATCCGCTTCATCGGTCTGTCGGACTGGAACCTGCGCAAGATCATGAAGTTCATCGTCCGGGTCGATCCGGATGTCGTTCAGCCGTTCCGGAATCTCATCGACGACGACTACGAGCCGAGTGGCCTCAAGAGATACGTCGACGCCCACGACCTCGGCGTCGCATTTTTCTCGCCGATCAAGCACGGCCTGCTGCTCGGCAAGTACGACAAGCCTGTGCAATATCCGGAGGGTGATTTTCGAAGCGGAATCGCCGGGTTCAGCGATGCGTCATTCATCGACCGAATGAAGGGAGCCGCGGACGCGATGCGGAAGAAGTTTTCGAGTGAGCCGGAGCCGGTGCTGCACGCGGTCACCGGCGCGCTGCTCGCCGGGAATCCAACTGCATGCGTTCTGCTCGGTCAGCGCGACGAGAAACAGGTCGCTGCCGCCGCTGCGGTCGGCGAAGCGCTCAGCCAGCAGGACGCGCAGTGGGTGGGCCGCGTCTATCGCGGCGAAACGGTCTGAGTCGGTGCGAACGGAATATCGGGGCCGCTGATTTCAGCCGCGAGTTTCTGTTGCAGCTGGATCGCCTCCTCACGCATCGCTGCGTACGCAGGATTGTGCTGCAGCCGCTGCAGAAGAGGATTGCGATCGATGGCCGGATAGATGGAGTAACGCCGCGCGATGATCTCGCGATACAGCCGGATCGCGAGATCGTCATTTCCGGAGCAGGCCACGAATTCGGCGTTTCTGAACACCTGCTCAGGATCCTCGAGCTCGAGCAGGTCGCGTTCGATCCCGCTCCACTCCGAAGCTGCGATGGGAGGTCCACCGGCGCAAGACATCATTAGCCTATGGAGTACGGTCGCTGTCACCGGCACCGATTTTACAACGGCCATCGCGGCGGCTGGTTTCTGCTCGTGGATTGACACGAACGCTTCAACCTGTCGAGCCCATATGGACCCAGCGTCGAGAGCGATGAAAACGCGGGCGTGCCGGAAGTCGCCCAGGTCGAGGAACGTCGTGGCGCAGGCGCGGAGAGTGCTGGATGCGTCGAGCGAGTATGCGACGTCGCACTCGCGCGCGGACTCCTGCAGCTGGCCGGCGTAACGAAGAAGGTAGCTGAGTGCGAAGTGGGCATCGGCACTTCGCGGACGCCGCTGCAGAATATCGGCGGCATGACGGCGAGCCGCTCCGTACTCGGTCCGTTCGGTCTCATTGATAATGCGGCGCTTCGCCGCCGCAATCAGATCGGGATCGAGGAAAAGCGCACGGTTCGTCGCAGCTTCACTTCTGCGCATCGCGGCGGCGCCGCCGTTTCCATAATGGCTGAAGTCATATTCGCGGCGGCCCAGTTCGGACCACGCTGATGCGAACGACGGATCGAGCGCAACGGCTTGACGGATCGTCGGCAGCGCCTGCTGGTTCGGGTCCGGGTCGTAAGAGACGCCGAGTGTCTGCAGGTAGAGTGCGTACGCGTCCGGGTTCGTGGGCCGGTCCGACGGAACCGTTTTTGTCGTCACTCCGAGGGCCGCGAACAAGCCTTGCTGGATTCGCGTCGACAATTCGTTGCGGCCGGAGATGAGGTCGCCGTGCGGGAACGTGAGGCTTTCCCGCCACACGACGCGGTCTCGCTCCGTGTCGACGTCTTCGACAGTCACGTTGACTCCGGAGCTGTCGTCGCGGAAGTTGCCGGTGAGCACGTTGCTCACGTTGAGCGCCTTGCCCACTTCCTGCGGATCGCGATCGGCGAAACGCGAGGAACTGGCGAAGGGCCGCACCGAGAGCGAATGGTTGTAGGTGAGGATGGTGATGATCTCGTTCGGCAGAGCCAGTCGCAGATAGTCGCGCGCGCCTTCGCCGCCGAGACTCGTGAACGGCATGACAGCGATCGTCTGCAGCTTCGCTTCGTCGTTTGTGCGCGGCGATCCGCGTTTGTACAGAATGATCGCTGCGGCTGTGAGCAGGACAATCGCCAGCGCGGCCGCCCCGAAGACGAGTCGATTCATTCGCTTTGGAGGAGGAGCCACGGCGGCCTCGCGCGGATGAGAATCGCTGGCCCGCCGCGACCGGGCGAGGTCCGCGCGCAGATCGGCCGCCGACTGGTACCGCAGTTCTCGATCTTTCTCGAGCATCTTCGCGATGATCCCGTCAATCTCTCGCGGCACCTCGGGATTCGTGCGCGACGGTGGTGCCGGATCCTGATTGAGAATGTGGTCGAACGATGTCGCGGTCGTGTTGGCGCCGAATGCCTGACGCCCGGTCGCCATCTCGTACATCACGGCGCCGAGAGAGAAGAGATCGGTTCGGTGGTCGAGGGTTTCGCCGCGCGCCTGTTCGGGCGACATGTATGCGACGGTGCCCATCACGGTGCCGGTCGTCGAAAACTCGTCTCGCTGACGGGTCGCGTCGGGATCGGCCATCGCGATCTTCGCCAGTCCGAAGTCGAGGATCTTGATCTGGCCGCGGCTGGTGACGAACAGATTGGCCGGTTTCAGATCGCGGTGAATGATGCCTGCGGCATGCGCGGCCGCGAGGGCATCGGCGAGCTGGATGTTGAGATCAAGAAAGACATTCGGCGGAAATCGCTCGTGCGTGAGCCGGTCGGCGAGCGATTCCCCTTCCAGATACTCCATGGCGATGAACGGCTTGTTGTCCCATTCGCCGATCTCGTAGATCGTGCAGATGTTCGGATGATTGAGCGCGGACGCTGCCCGCGCCTCGCGCCGGAAGCGGTCGATCGCTGCGGGATCGCGGACCAGTTCGTCCGAGATGACCTTGATTGCGACGAGCCGCCCGAGCTGCTCGTCGCGTGCGCGGTAGACGACACCCATCCCGCCGCTACCGAGTCGGACGAGGTCCCGGTAATGAGAAATGGACGTGCCGGTCATCGATGGGGTGATGATGCCATCATCGAACGGCGATGAGAAAGGGCCTGATGGCCGGCACACCGAGTGGGCGGGCGTTCACCGCGAGGCGTTTGAGCTGTGAGCTTCTATAATTGCGGTCGTGAGTGATCGGGGCCACTGGCCGACCCGAAAGGGATCGCTGACCGACGAGCTCGATCAGCGCGACGTTGCATCGATGACTCCGAGCGAACGCGTCGAGATGGTCTGGGAGCTGACGAAGACTGCATGGTCATTCAAGGATCCGTCATTTCGTGAATCGCGACTTCGCAGAGATATTGGCCGCGTTATCCGA
>DASVHS010000511.1:0-2246 GCA_036382495.1 Thermoanaerobaculia bacterium
TGCGTGCGTGGGAGTACAGACTCGAGCCGCAACGGGCGTGGGAGTTTCGAAGCGGAACGTTCGCCGACACCGTGCGTGTGTGGCGGACGGACCGTCCCGACCTGCGCCAGCCAGAGCAACTTCTCGTCGGTGACTTCGAAGTACTGATGCCCTGACGCGCTCGCGTGAGATCATCGAAGCGTGCCGCGAGCTGCAGCCCGACGAGTGTCTTTACGCAAAGTGTCCGAGACGCCGTCGCGTCGCAAGACCGATCGTCCCCAGCGCCGCATCGCCGCGATCGACATCGGCACGAACTCGATCCACATGATCATCGCCGAGTCGTTCGGCGACGGGTATCGAGTCATCGACAAAGAGAAGGATATGGTGCAGCTCGGCCGCGACAGCCTCGAAGGCCGTCCGCTGACGCCCGAGGCGATCGAACGGGGTGTGAAGTCGCTGAAGATGATGAGCGACATCGCGCGGCGCTGGCAGGTCGACGAAATCGTTGCGGTCGCCACGAGCGCCGTGCGTGAAGCGCCGAACCGCCGGCGATTTCTCTCCGCGGCCGAACGCGGGGCGGGAATCAAGATTCGCGTGATCTCCGGCGAACAGGAAGCGGACTACATCTATCGTGCCGTCCGCTCCGCGATCGATTTTCATGGCGGGACCGCGCTTTCGATCGACGTCGGCGGCGGGAGTGTCGAGATGATCGTCGGCACGAGCGCGGAGGTGTTCTTCACGCAGAGCGTGCCGCTCGGCGCGTTGCGGATCTCGCAGAAGTTTCATCTCGACCGCGCCGCAAGCTCTGCGGACATCAAGGAATGCCGTTCGTTCGTTCGAAAGACGTTGAAGAAAGTCGCCGGCCAGATCGCCGCGCTTGGATTCGATTTCACGGTGGGGACATCGGGAACGATCCTGACGCTCGCGGAGCTGGCCGCGCAACAGGGCTCGGCCGGCTCGACCGTCACGTCCGGACTTCGCTGGTTGAGCCGGAGCCGGTTGCAGGAGTTGATTGAAGCGCTCGCGCCGCTCGACGTCGCCGAGCGCGTGAGCCAGTTCGGCATCGATGCGAAACGCGCGGAGACGATCGTCGGCGGTGCCGTGGTTCTTCGCGAAGTCATGGACGGCGTGAAGACTGACCAGATCCGCTCGTGCGATGTGGCGCTGCGCGAGGGCATCGTCGAGACAAGGCTCGACGCCCTGCGTCATCGGAAAGGCGCCGTTCGCGATGGCAGCGTTCGCAGAAACTCGACGATGGCGCTGGCAGATCAGACCGACGTCGATCTCACGCACGCGCACCACGTCGCGGCGCTGGCATTGCGCATCTTCGATCAGACGACGGAGCTGCACATGCTCCAGACCGGCGAGCGCGAGCTACTCGAGTACGCGACGCTGCTACACGAGGCGGGGATGCACGTCTCGTATCAATCGCATCACAAACATTCGTACTACCTGATCAGCCATGCCGGCTTGCGTGGGTTTACCGCGGATCAGGTAGCGATCATCGCGAACGTGGCGCGCTATCACCGCAAGTCGCCGCCGGCCGTCGAGCATTCGAATTTCGCGGAGTTGACGCCGACGCAGCGGAAAGTCGTCATGAAACTCTCGGCGATTCTGCGGATCGCCGACGCGCTCGATCGCGGCCGTCAGGGCGCCGTGCGCGATGTCGCCGTCGTCGTCGACGACGAGAGCGTACTGTTCAGGATCCGGCCGCGCGCCGATGCCGCGGTCGAGTACGCGGCGGCTTCGAAGAAGGGGAAGTTTTTCGGCGAGGCCTTCGATCGCAAGGTGCGATTTTCGCTCTCGCGAAGAAGCTGACCGCCAACCCCCATGAAGAACTGAACTCAACATGACATGGGGTTGCGCCCGTCATTCCGACCCTGATCAGCTCTTCGTTTTTTCTTTTTCCTTGCGGCGCTGGCGCTTTGCCTTCTTGCGATACGACGTCGCTCTCGTCAGCGTCTCCTCGTACGGCCCGACACGCACAGCCTCGGACCGTGCAATCTCGATGAAACGCTCCTGGCTGCGCAGCGGCGTCTCGGACTTGTTGCGCTTCTTGTACGAGCCGTCCTGCTGAAGCTTCCACGCGTTGACGTCGTCGGCCAGACACGTGGCCAGAATCTGGTCCTCGATGCGCGATTTCAGTTTCGGCGAAAGGATCGGGTAGGTCGTCTCGATGCGCCGGAAGAAGTTGCGCGGCATCCAGTCGCCGCTCGAACAGTAGATCTCCGTCGCGCCGCCGTTGCGGAAGAGGAACGCACGGCTGT
>DASVHS010000512.1:0-5918 GCA_036382495.1 Thermoanaerobaculia bacterium
TCGATGTTCTCCGCCGGCTACGCTGTCGCGTTCGATCACGGCAGACACGCGAACGAAGTCATGGTGTCACTCAAACTTCTGAAATGACGTTTCTGCGTGTGGCGTTCGCGTTTGTTCCGGTCTCGCTGTTTCTCTGGAGCCTGCTCTACATCGACAGCTACAAACTGGTCGGCGTGCACCGGCTGCTCAACGTCATGGCCAGTGGATTCGCGGCGGCGCTGGCCAGCTACATCATCAACAAACGAATCCTCGACGGAGTGATCGTCGATCACAACACGCTCACGCATCTCATCGCGCCGGCCGTCGAAGAGGCGCTGAAGCTGATTCCCGTCCTCTTTCTGTTGCGAACGCGCCGGATCGGGTTCGTCGTCGACGCGGCAATCTGCGGTTTCGCGACCGGAGCGGGGTTCGCTCTCATCGAGAACCTCTACTACATGGCGGTGCTGTCGCCACGCGACATCGCATTCTGGATCGTGCGCGGGTTCGGCACCGCGGTCATGCACGGCGGCACGACGGCGATGGCGGCGATGGTCACGCAGGCGATCTTCCAGCGCCGCGAGTCGGAGAAGCTCGTCTACGCGCTGCCGGGATTCATCGTCGCCTTCGCCACGCACTCGATCTTCAATTCGTTCATCCTCTCCCCGCTCGCGTCGGCGCTGGTCGTGACGATCATCCTGCCACCGCTGCTCGTCCTCGTCTTCGCGCAGAGCGAGCGGTACGTACAGGCCTGGCTCGGCAGCGGATTCGATGTCGACAGCGATCTCTTGCAGGCGATCCGCTCGGACGATTTCATCACCACGCGCGCCGGTCGCTATCTGCAGTCGCTTCGCGATCACTTCGACGGAGCGGTCGTCGCGGACATGCTGTGTTACCTGCGGCTGAACGCGGAGCTGTCGTTGCGCGCGAAGGGCGTGCTCATGTTGCGCGAGAACGGATTACCGGTGACGCGGGATGCCGAGACTGCGGAGAAGCTCACGGAGTTGCAGTATCTGAAGACTGCGATCGGCCGCACCGGGCAACTGGCGCTCGCGCCGATCCTGCGAAGGTCATCACATGATTTGTGGCAGCTACGGGTATTGGATGCGTGATCACATTTCATCCCGAGCGTAGCGAGGGACCTGGGCGTGTGGAGGCCGGCCTGCCCGCACACCCGGGTCCCTCGCTCACGCTCGGGATGACATGTTGGGGGGCCGGGCGCCAGCGCCCTCTCATTTTGAGGGCGGCGTCAGCGCCCACCTCACTTTGTTTTCCCTTCCAGCTCGCTCCATCGCGCATATAGACGATCGACTTCATCCTGAACGGTCGTCAGCTCCGCAAACCGTTCCTGCAGTGCACTCGCATCGGTCGCAACCTTCGGATCGTCCGCACGTTGTCTCGCATACTCGAGACGCTCTTCTGCGTCGAGAAGTGTCTCCTCCATCGCGTCGTATTCGCGTTGCTCGAGATACGACAGGCGTTTCGATTTCTGGAGGACAGGCAATCTTGCCTGTCCGGACAGGCGGGATCGCCTGTCCTCCACTTCCCGCGTCTCCCACTGACCATAATCCGCGAAGTACTCCGCCCCTCCCTGCCCGTCGAGCGCGAGGATCTGCGTGGAAACGCGATCGATCATGTATCGATCGTGCGTGACGAGCACGAGCGCGCCGGGAAATTCGAGCAGCGATTCCTCGAGCACGTCGAGCGTGGGGATGTCGAGATCGTTCGTCGGCTCATCGAGGACGAGGAGATCCGCGGGCTTCAGCATCAGCCGCGCGAGCACGATCCGCGCTTTTTCACCGCCGGAGAGTTTCGACACCGATGTGTCGAGCTGCTCCGGCCGGAACAGAAATCGTTTTGCCCACGACGCGACGTGGATGGAACGGTCCTGATAGACGACCGAATCACCTTCCGCCGCGAGCGCCCGCTTCAGCGTCAACTTCGGATCGAGGCTCTCGCGATTCTGTTCGAAGTAGACGACGCGCAGCCGATCGGCTTTCTCGATCGTTCCCTCGTCCGGCTCCAGTTCGCCGGTGATGACGCGCAGCAGCGTCGTCTTCCCCGATCCGTTGGGACCGAGGACGCCGAGGCGGGTGCCGGGGGTGAGGAGGAGGTCGAGGTCGCGGAAGAGGGATCGCTTGCGCAGACCCTTGCCGATCCACAAACGCTTTGTTTTCCGGTCCGACGCGTTGAAGTCGATGCGCGCGGCGGACACGCGCGCGCGATCGCGGCCATCCTCCAGCTCGTCGATCAAACGCTCGGCGTTGTTGATGCGCGCCTTCGACTTCGTCGTCCGCGCTTTCGGTCCGCGGCGAAGCCACTCCATCTCACGCCGGACAAGGTTCGCCAGCGTGTCCTGATACGCGGCCTCGTTTCGCAGCAGGTCGTCGCGCTTCTGGAGGAAGTCGCTGTAGCGGCCATCGGTCTGCAGCAGTCCGTCTTTGTAGACGCGGTTCAGCTCGAGCATCCGCTTCGCCGTGTTCTCCAGGAAATAACGATCGTGACTGACGACCACGAACGCCTCGGGCTCACTCTTCAGGAGCTGCTCGAGCCAGAGAATCGCTTCGACGTCGAGGTGGTTCGTCGGCTCGTCGAGGAGCAGGACATCGGGCTCGAGCGCGAGCTCGCGCGCGATGGCCAGGCGTTTCCGCCAGCCGCCGGAAAGCGAATCGGTCGCGACGCTGCGATCGTCGAAGCCGGCTTTGCCGAGCGCGCGGGCGATCCGCGATGATTTTTCGTAGTCGTCGAGGGTCGCGTCGTTTTGCAACGCATCGAGCAGCACGTCCTCGACGGTCATCCCCGGCGTAAACACCGCGTCCTGCGGCACGTATCCGATGCGCAAGCCTTTGCGCACCGCGCGCGTGCCCGAATCCGGCGGCTCGACGCCCGCAAGAATTTTCAGCAGCGTCGATTTCCCTGACCCGTTCGGCCCGACCAGCCCGACGTGATCTCCCTCCGAAATCGTGAAACTGAGATCGTCGAAGAGCGGTCGCGACGTGAACGACTTCGTCAACGACTCGCAGGAAATGAGAACAGCGCCGGCCATCGGATGAGCGTTATAGCTCAGCCACTACAGAATGCTGAACGGCTTTTCCATCACCCGGCGACCATCGATGATGATCACAGCGCGATGAGCGCCGGGCATCGCGGCGATCTCACGCCCCGCGGAGAACGCCGCGTAGTGGGAACCTTCGGGAACGTTCCGCGATTCTCTTCGGACGACGCGGCCCTGCCCGTCGAGCCACTCGACGTTGATCGTCTGCCCCGTGCCTGCACTCCTGACATCGATCGAGAGAAAGATGTCCCCTCCGCGACTGAATGTTTCGCTCGCCGCGTCCTGCGGGACAGCGCCGGCAGGCGTGACCATAAATCCGAGCGCAAACGTCTCCTTAGCAGGCTCAGGCGTTTCTGCGGCAGCCTCGGGACGTACGTTCGTGTGGTCCCGAGCGCAGCCGGTTAGCAGCGCAACCACCGTTGCTGCAAGAATTAGGGGTCTCAACGGATCTCCTCCAGGACGAGTTGATCCGAATAACTGCAGATCCCGTGCACAGGGCCCCTGACGCTACTTGTTCTTCGACTTGATCCAGTCGTTGATCCGCTGCTCGAGCACGTCGAGCGGCAGTGCGCCGGCACCGATGACCTCGTCGTGGAACTCGCGGATGTCGAAGCGATCGCCGAGCGCTTTCTTCGCGCGCTCGCGCAGCTCCAGAATCTTCAACTGGCCGATCTTGTAGCCGAGGGCCTGGCCGGGCCAGACGATGTAGCGATCGGTCTCGGATTGCACTTCCACTTCGTCCGTCGCGGAATGGTCGTGGAAGAACTGGACGACCTGCTCTCGCGTCCATTTCTTGTAATGCAGTCCGGTGTCGACAACGAGCCGGATCGCGCGCAACATCTCATCGTTCAAACGTCCGTAATCGACATACGGGTTCTGATAAAAGCCGACTTCCTTGCCGAGCCGCTCCGAGTAGAGCGCCCAACCTTCGGCGAACGCGTTGTAGTTGCCCTGGCGGCGGAACTCCGGGATATCCGGCAACTCCTGCGCGATGGCGACTTGCATGTGATGCCCGGGGACGCCTTCGTGATACGCGGTCGACTCCATGAAGATGATCTTGCGCGACGTCGCGTCATACGTGTTCACGTAGACGCGGCCGGGACGCGAGCCGTCGGGCGACGGCGAATCGTAGTTCGCACTGGCCGCTTCCTTTTCGCGGAACGGCTCGACCGGCACGACCTCGAGTCGCGCCTTCGGCAACCGGCCGAAAAGCTGCGGCAGTTTCGCGTACATCTGTTCGATGTAACCGCGATAGATGCGCAGGATGTCGTCGGGCGATTTCGCACGAAGCTCAGGCTTGTCCTGCACCGCGGCGTTGAACGACTTCAGGTCGTTGAATCCGAGTTTCTTCGCGATCGCGAGCATCTCTCCTTCGACGCGCGTGACCTCACGAAGTCCGATCTGGTGAATTTCTTCGGGAGTGAGGTTCGTCGTCGTGCCCTGACGCACCGCCCGTGCATAACGCGCAGCGCCATCCGGAAGCGACCACACGCCTGCTTCGCTCCGGCCGGCCGGCGCATATTCCTCACGAACGAATGCCGCAAATTTCTTGTACGAAGGAAACACTGAGTTGTTGATCGCATCGAGATACGCGGCGCGGATGCGGGCACGCTCCGTCTCGCTCAGCGATGCAGGCAACTTCTGCAGCGGCACCGCAAACGCCGACTGATCGGCCGCCCCCTCGGTCAGACTCATGGCCTGATCCGCGACTTTCGTCAGCAGGAACTTCGGCGGCATCAGCTTGTCGCGCATGCCGGCGCGCATGACTTCGATCAACTGATCGGTCTGGCGCGGGAAGTTGCGCATGCGCTGGATGTAGTCGTCATAATCCTTCGCCGTCGCGAACGAGATCATCGACGGCAGTTGCGCGGCGAACAGATGGACGCCGCCCATCTGATTGACTGGCATCTCGTAGTTGCGGCCCTGGTAGTTGTCGATTGCGTCGCTCAGGTTGCGCACGAGCAGGGCCTTGTTGATCTTCTCCTGATCGGAGAAGCCGCCCGTCTCGATCGCATTCAGACGCCGCAGAAACACCCGGTTCTGTTCGTCCTCGCGCTTCTGTTCGGCCGCCGAGAGATCGCTCGACTGATCGTTATAGCGTTTGTCGCCGAGGATCGACGCGTACTCCGGCGCCGTCTTCAGCGAGTATTGCCATTGCTCCTCGATGACATCGGCGAGCGCCTTGCGGCGTTTGTCGAGATTCGATGCGGAAGGATCGGCGGCCAGAATAGATGACGTGAGCAGCAGAAGAACGAGCGCGAGACGCATTCGCATGGCGCGCTAGTCTACTGATTATTTCGTCAGTCCCAGCCTCTTGTTCTTCATGTCGAATGTCACGACATAGTCTTTCCAGAAACGCGAACCGAGGTTTGCGACGGGGAAGAGGTCGACGATGTCGACGGCTGGGTTTGCCACTGTGTAACCGGCCACGCGGATGTCGCCCTTGAGATCGGCGCCGAGGATGTCGAATTCGTTCGCGGCTGTACGTCCGTGACCGACGACGTGCGGTTCGCCGGCGAATGTCAGCCGCTTCGACCATTCGGCCGGAACGGAAAGAAGCGCCGGACTGCCGGTGTCGACATCGACTTTCATCGGCGTACCGGCGACGTCGATGTCGATGACGGGGACGCCGCGCTCGCTCGTGAACGCGATCACGTGCGGATCGCTGGCCGTCAGCGGCTCGAGCGCGAGGCGCAGCTCGGGCTTTCGGAAGTCGAGCGTCGCAGTGAGAGTGTCGAAGAGACCGAGGCCGATGACGCCGTCGGAAACTTCGGCGCGAGGGGACGCGTGTCGCTCCACGGTTGCTTCGATGCCGCCGAATTCCGCTCCGCCGATTTCGACCGAGCCGACGTGCACGATCGGAACACGCTGACTGTTCTTTCCGCTC
>DASVHS010000513.1:0-3698 GCA_036382495.1 Thermoanaerobaculia bacterium
GACCAATGCGATCTTTTTCGATCGTCGGTATGCCTTGATTTGTGTCTCGCGATCGATCGCTTGCCTGGCCGTCTGATATTCCTCGAAGTAAACCAGATCGCGGATGTTGTATCGCGTGCAGAACGCATCAGGATCGATACATGCACGATGTTCTTCGACACGACGACCGAGATTGCTGGTCACGCCGATGTAAAGAACCCGGCTGTGACTGGACATGATGTAGACGTAATACTGTTTGAAAAGCATCTGCGGCCGAGGTTACCTCGGCCGCATGATTCGTCTACGAGTTGTGGATTCGCCACCGCCCAGATCCCTCGCCGTCTTCGCGGCTCAGGATGACATGCGATGGATGGACGCGCCGCTCAGACCGTCACGGCTTCTCTCGACCCCATCCCCGCCGCCGCCCGCATCTCTTCCGCTCTGTCCGTCGCTTCCCACGTGAATTCCGGCTCGGTGCGGCCGAAGTGGCCGTACGCAGCGGTCTTCTTGAAAATCGGGCGGCGCAATTTGAGCGAGTCGATGATGCCGCGCGGTGTCATCTGGAAATGTTCGCGGACGAGTTTCACGAGCGTCTCCTGCTCGAGCTTCGATGTGCCGAACGTGTCGACGTAAATCGAGACCGGATCTGCGACGCCGATCGCATACGCGAGCTGGACTTCGACTTCGTCCGCCACTCCCGCCGCGACGAGATTCTTCGCGACGTAGCGCGCCATGTAGCAAGCCGAGCGATCGACCTTCGTGGGATCTTTTCCGGAGAACGCACCACCGCCGTGACGGCCGCGGCCTCCATACGTGTCGACGATGATCTTGCGACCGGTCAGTCCGGTGTCGCCCTGCGGCCCGCCGATGACGAAGCGTCCCGTCGGATTGATGTGAAAGACCGTGTCCTTGTCGAGAAGCTCGGCCGGCACAACGGGCTTGATCACCTTCTCGAGCACGGCGTCGCGCAGATCGCGATTGCTGACGTTCGGTGAATGTTGCGTCGAGATGACGATCGCGCTCGCACGGATCGGACGCTTGCCTTCGTACTCGATCGTGACCTGAGACTTGCCGTCCGGCCGGAGGAAGTCCAGCTCATTCGACTTGCGCACGTCCGTCAGCCGGCGCACGAGTTTGTGCGCGAGCATGATCGGCAGCGGCATCAACTCCTTCGTCTCGCGGCACGCGAAGCCGAACATCAGGCCCTGATCGCCGGCGCCACCCGTATCGACGCCCTGGGCGATGTCAGGCGACTGCGGATCGATCGACGAGATGACCGCGCAGGTCTCGCTGTCGAATCCATACTTCGCGCGCGTGTAGCCGATCTCGCGGATCGTGTTCCGGACAATCGACGGAAAGTCGACGTAGGTCTTGGTCGTGATCTCGCCGGAGATCATCGCCAACCCCGTCGTCACCAGCGTCTCGCACGCCACGCGGCCCAGCGGATCCTCGGCCATCACGGCGTCGAGGATCGCGTCGGAAATCTGATCGGCAATCTTGTCGGGATGACCTTCAGTGACCGATTCCGACGTGAAGAGGTGTCTGTGTGTACCCATATTGTTTGTGAGCTCCTGAACGATAAGACGAGGCATCGTAACAAGCGCCTCTGCGACGGTCAACGCGTCACGGAAGACCCCGGCAAATCTCTTGCACCGGGCGGAAGCAATGTTGAAGACAAGTCACATCGGCGCGTACCGAGATCTCCTCGTTCTGTTCACCCGTTACGGGCGCAAGGACTTTCGCCTGACAACGTCGCCGGACGACCTGCTTCTTCCGGTCGAGGAAGAAACGAAGATCGAGCCCGACGTCCGGCAGCGCGCGCAGGCGTTCGCGACCGCGCTCAAGCAGATGGGCCCGACATATGTGAAGTTCGGCCAACTCCTGTCGACGCGGCCCGACATCGTGCCGCCCGAATACATCACTGAACTTGAATCACTGCAGGACAACCTCGAGCCGTTCTCATTCGCGGAAGTCGAGCGCACGGTCGAGGAGGAGCTCGGCGGGAAGATCTCGAAAATGTTCGAGACCTTCGAGTCCACGCCCATCGCCGCCGCCTCCCTCGGGCAGGTCCATCGCGCAGCCTTGCGCGACGGCCGCGAAGTCGTCGTCAAAGTGCAGCGGCCCAACGTCCGCGAGCAGGTCAGAAAAGACCTCGATGTGCTCAAGGAAATTGCCGTCACGCTCGAAGCGCACACCGATGTCGGCCGCAAGATGAATCTCTCCGGCGCGATCGAGCAGGCGCGCGTCTCGATGCTCAGCGAGCTGAATTACCTGCAGGAAGCGCGGAACACCGAAGCGCTGCGAGCGAACCTGGCCACGTTTCCGCAGATCTACATCCCGACCGTCATCCACGATCTCAGCTCCTCGCGCGTGTTGACGACCGAGCTCGTGAAGGGACGCAAGGTGTCGAAGCTGACACCGCTCTCGCTCATCGAGAACAACTACGCGGAGCTGGCCGCGGTCCTCACACGCGCGTACCTCAAACAGATCTGCGTCGACGGCATCTGGCACAGTGACCCGCATCCCGGAAACGTTTTCGTCCGCGAGATCGACGGCGAAACACAGGTCGTGCTGCTCGACTTCGGCATGGTCGCGCGGATCAGCTACGAGTTCCAGGACGAGATCATCAAGCTGCTTCTGGCGATCTCGGCGAATCGCGGGAACGAGGTCGCGGATGCGTGCGTGCGCATGGGGCAAGTGCAGGAGAACTTCGATCCCGTGAAGTTCGCGCGCGAGATCTCCACGATCGTCGCGGCCGTCCACGACGCGACGGCGAACGACATCAACACCGGGCAGCTGATCTTCAACGTCATCTCGGTCGGAAACAGCAACGATTTGAAGGCGCCGCCTGAGCTGGCGATGCTCGCCAAGACGCTCCTGAATCTCGACGGGATCACGCGGCGGCTCGATCCCGACTACGACCCGCAGCGCGTCATCCGCGATTACGCCGAAGATCTGATGACGCAGAAGCTGCGGCAGAAGTTCAACCCGCGCAACTTCTACGCGGCGCTGCTCGACCTCAACCAGCTGGCTCTCGATTTCCCGCATCGGGCGCGGGAGATCATCGACCTCACGGCCGTCGGCAAGCTGACGTTCGGATTGAAGCTCGTACAGGCCGAGGAGTTCCTGGCGGGCATTCACAAGGTCGCGAACCGGATCACGGTCGGCGTGATCGTCGCCGCGATCGTGGTCTCGTCGGCGATCATGATGCGCACCGCGCCGGCGCTGGCGATCACCGGCTACGTCGTTTCGGCCCTGATCGGGCTGTATCTGGTTGTGTCGGTCCTCGTTCAGGACCGGCGCGATCAGGAACGCGCGAAAAACAAGGCGAAGTAATTGTCATTCCGAGCCGCGAAGACGGCGAGGAATCTGGGTGGGGGCTCGACCCCCGCCCAGATTCCTCGCGCTCTGCGGCGCTCGGAATGACTCAGAAATCGAGATCCGAGTGCCGCTCCCCTCTCTTCGTGTTGGTCGCGCTCTGGATCATCTCGCTTTCGTAAATGTAGACAAGCGTTCCGACCTTCGCGGCGTTGTACACGATCTCGAGCATGTCGCCCGGCACGCGGATGCAACCATGCGACGCAGCGCGTCCGAATGAGCCGACGTCATCGGTCCCGTGAATCATGATCCCGTCGCCGAGGTCGAGCGCGTATTTGCCGAGGTGACCTTTGACCTGGCGCTTTGGCGAGTCGAGCGGCGGGACGGGTTGCCCGTCCTCG
>DASVHS010000514.1:0-5308 GCA_036382495.1 Thermoanaerobaculia bacterium
TGCCATTTGCCGGTTGATTCGAGGACACACTGATGATGTGAGACACCGGCGCAGGATCGACCAGGTCAATCGCAATGACGTGGATCGTGACAGGCTCCAGGTTGTGATTGGGCGGCCACAGATTGCTCGAGCTCGCGGTGATTTTCACGATCGTCGGCGGAGTGGTATCGCGAACGATGATGGTGAACGCGCCGGTCGCGGTGTTGTTATGTGCGTCTTTTGCGCTGCACGAGACGGTGGTGAGGCCGAGCGGGAAAGTGCTTCCCGAGGCCGGCGTACACAACACGCCGACCGGTCCGTCGACGAGGTCGACGGCGGTCGCGCTGAACGAAACTGGCGCACCACTGGCGGACGTCGCTTCGGCGGTAATCGGAGCGGGAAGAGTCAGCACGGGCGGTTTCGTGTCGACAACAGTGACGGTGAATGAGCCGTTTGCCGTTCCGCTGCTGTTTGTCGCGCTGCATTGAACGGTCGTGGTGCCGAGCGCGAATGTCGAACCGGATGCCGGCGAGCAGACAGGCGTCGCCCCTCCCGTCGCTGTAACCGTGTATGTCACGGCCGCACCGTTCGGGCCTGTTGCTTCCGCTGTGATGTTCGGCGGCAGATTCAGAGTCGGTGGCGGTACGGGCGTGACGGTGATGTGGAAGTCGTTGGTCCCGATGTTGCCGTGGGCATCTTTCGCCGTGCAGAACACGAGCGTGGTGTCGATCGCGAAGAGGGTACCTGACATCGGCTTGCAGGAGATCGCAACCGGACCGTCCACGGTGTCGGTCGCCGATGCCGTGAAATTCACGGTCGCGCCAAGCGGTGATGTCGCGAACGTAGAAATGTCGGCCGGCACGGTGACTACCGGGGGCGTCGTGTCCTCGACGGTGATGTTGAATGAACCGTTCGTCGTGCCGTGCGTGTTCGTCGCCGAGCAGTGAACGATCGTTGTGCCGAGCGGGAATGTCGAACCCGAGAGCGGGGTGCAGAGCGCATCGACGCCGGCATCCGACGCGACAACGTATTGCACGACCGCACCTGCGGCCGATGTCGCTTCCGCGGTGATGTCGACCGGAACTTCGAGCGACGGCGGTCCTGCCACGGTGACGGTGAACGTTCCGACGGTCTGATTGGCGTGGGAATCGTGCGCGATGCAGCGGACTTTCGTGACCCCACCAGGAAATGTGGATCCGGATGCGGGACTGCACGACGGTACGATCGGGCCATCGATGTTGTCGGTCGCAGTCGCCGTGTAGGTGACGACCGGATTATCGGTCGCTATGTTGTCAGGGAGCGTCAGAACGGGAGGAACTGTGTCGGTGACCACGACGAAGAAGCCTCCGGCCGCGCTGCCGAACGTGTCCGACGCCGTGCAGTGAACGGACGTCGTGCCAAGCACGAAACGGCCGCCTGACGCATGATCACAAGTCACAGCGAGCTGATCGCCGTTCGCGCTCGTCGCGAACGCGGTGTAAGTGACGATCGCTCCGTTCGCCGAATCGGCTTCAGCGATCACGAACTCCGGTAACGCAAGCAGGGGTGGTCCACCGACCGGCCGCTCGATCACATCGAATTCGATCGGGCCTTGCGTCACGGTGGCCTGTCCGGTGTTCTTCGTTTGAACGGTAACGTCGTACTTGCCGACGTTGATCGAGACGCCGAACGGCACCGCAACCACGAGCAGCGCCGGATCGGCGTTGTTCGGTTCGACGCTGTACGAGCCGCTCGGGCTGGTGAAGAAGACCCGCGTCGACTCTGATCCGACAAGGCCGGACCCTTGGATCGACACGAATTCTTCTACGTCTCCGACGTAAAGCGTAGACGGAGAAATCGAGCTGATCGATCCGAACAGCGGAAAGACAACGAAGAGCGAGGCGAGTGCCACGACGATTCGACGCATGACTGAACTCCGTCCACAGATTTGCGGGAAGCCGTAATACTACCACTTTACGGAGTTAATTCACCGAATCGGTGTACCCGGCAGCCGCCGCCCGCGGCCGCGCGATGACATCGGCGGCTGCTTCCTCAAACGACACGACAACCAGAGTCTGGTCGTCTTCCGGCGGGCGGTTGTGCGTGAACTTTTTCACCGAGTTCAGCAACGCTTTCTTGATCCCGTCGGCGGTCAGGTGTCCGCTTTCGAGCAGTGTTTTCTCGAAGCGGTCGAAGCCGAACGGATCGCCATCATCATCCACCGCTTCGATCAGGCCGTCGCTGTACAGGATGAGCCGGTCGCCGGCCGCGAATTCAACGGTGTGCTCGCGGAACGGCTCCCGCCGGCGGACGCCGAGTGGGAAACCCCACGAGGAAAGCGGCTCGAGCCGTTTCGGATTTGCGCGATAGACATAAGGATCGAGATGCCCGGCGGATGAAAAGCGCAGCGTCTGCGAGCGCGGATCGAGCAAGCCGAAGAAGAACGTCATGAGGATGCGCTTCGGGGCGGTCTTGATGACGATCTCGTTCAGCACGTTCATCACCGTGCGCGGCGAAGAGTCGTGGTCGACCTGAACGAGCAGCGCCGACTTCGCCATGGCCATGACGATGCCGCTCGTCAGCCCGTGTCCGGAGACGTCGCCAAACGCGATGCCGATCTCGCCGCTCGGCTGCGGCAGGAAGTCGAAGTAGTCACCGCCGATCTCCGTTGCCGCGCGGTAATGCGACGCGACCGACGCACCGGCGAGGTCCGGAGTGTCGAGCGGCAGGAGAGCGGCCTGAATGCGATTCGCCGCATCGATTTCCGCTTTGACGCGCTCGCGCTCGACGATGCGCTTCACATGCGGCGCGAGATCCTCATATGAGTAGACGACTTCGCGTCGCGTCGACAACGCCACCGCGCTGAAACCGAGGAGCAGGAGGTTGGGCGCGGTGATGTAGGTGAGGAGAGCGGTGAACTCGTCACCGCGCGCCACCGACATCAGCGGAACGAGACAAACGATCAGTGAGCCGATGAACAGCGCGGTGACCGATGCCAGGAGATCGTAGGACAGGAACACGGCGACGGTTGCCGCGCCGGCACCAAACCCAAACATGATCCGCTGCAGATACGGTTCGATGGGGACCTCGGCCACGCCGGTGACGGCTGCGAAGACGACGGCCACGACGACTCCGACCCAGAGCGCGCGCCGCCGGTTGGCGAGTGCGAGCACGAACAGGATCGCGACGACCGGGAACGTGATCGCATCCAGCAACGCGCTGAACAACACGGCCGAGGGTCCGCCGAGTTGAACAACGAGCTCGGGTCCGTTCCCGAGAGTCGCGTGCGCGGTACCGAGAATGAGAGGGATGAGGCCGACGAGAAACGCGGCGGCAGCCACGGCGGGTGCGGCCAGAACGCCGCGGAGAACCGAACGGCCGGTCGTGGCGTTGACGGGATCGCGTCGCAGGATCGCGTCGAACGGCGCCAGTCGCTCCCCCCAACGCTCGCGCGCGTAGCTCTCGCCGACCGACCAGCCGAAGAAAACAAGGATGGCCATCGGCAGATCGAAGAAGAGGAACTTGAATCCGGCGATCGCCCACGCCGTCTTCGGTCCGTCCAGACTACCGAAGCTCGTGCCCTCGGAGATCGGTCCCGCGGTCACGATGTTGAAGCCGATGGACAGCACGACCATGATTCCGAACAACACCATCGGCGTGCGGATGCCGACTTCGCCGGCGTGATACTTCTTCAGAAAGATGATCAGCGTTATGAAGAGCAGCGTGAACATCACGCCGTAACGGACGAAGAGCGAGGCGATGCCGCTGCCGGCCATGTCGTTGCGGAAGTTGCTGCCGTCGGCCATCTCTTCGATGAGCGCCCAGCCCGCGAACTTGTCTCCGTTGAACAGGACCCAGAGGTAGGGAACGACCTTTCCCGTCGGAAACGTCGACGGAACGCGATAGCGGACGAGCCAGTCGGTCCGGTTGCGCATGACGGTCGGCCGGGCGTCTTCAAATTTCGGATTCGGCGCGCCGGGTAATTTGTGAGACCTCACGAATGCGTCAGCGCGCGCCCTGGCCTGTGCGTCGCTCAGTCGCGCTCCCGCCGTTTCGTTGCGCATTCGCAAACGCGCGGCGGTGATCTCGCCGGTCTGTGCGCTGACGACGACGTCGCCATATGGCGGGAACTTTTCGAGTCCGCGCCGGTAGTACGTCGCGTGGTAGCCGCCGAGTCGAGGACCGATGACCGGATCGTCGTTCGCGGCGCGGCGGCGTTCGGGATGCTTGTCCAGTTCGTCGTCGAGTGGCGTCGAGTTCGCCCAGGTCAGAATCGACCAGGCCTTATCGGTCGGAATTCCGAGGGCGCGTGCAGCCCGGTCCGCGATCGGTTTCGCTTCGCCGCGAGTCAGCCGGATGCCCACCGGTTGCGACGTGTTGAACCACGGTATGAGTGCTGTGAGGGCGGCCAGGCCCACGACGCAGGCAACGAGTGGCGCAAAGCGTTTCATCGATCCTCGAATGATAACCGTCCGGTTCCTCTTCATTGATTACGAATCCATTGCGGACTGGTTTCGGGCAGAATCGTCGGTGTGAGCGTAAGTGATCAACGCGCCGCGCGATACGCGCTGACGGTTCTCACGTTCATCAATCTGTTCAATTACCTCGACCGGTCGATTGTCGCGGCGGTTGTCGAGTCGATCAAGAAGTCCGAGCTCCATCTGAGTGACACGCAACTCGGCTTCGTCGCCTCCGGATTCATCGTTGTCTACACTTTGACGTCGCCGATCTTCGGCACGTTAGGCGACCGCCGCGCCCGCCCGCCCCTCATCGCCCTCGGCGTCGCGATCTGGAGCGTCGCCACAGGTCTGGCCGGATTTGCGCGCGGATTCACGTCGCTGTTCATCGCGCGATCGACCGTCGGCGTCGGCGAAGCAGCGTACGGAACGATCGCGCCGGCGTTGTTGTCCGATCATTTTCCGATCGAGCGGCGTGGCCGCGTTCTGGCCGTCTTCTTCTCTGCGATTCCGATCGGTTCCGCGGCCGGCTACATCCTCGGCGGCGTCGTCGACCGGGCGTTGGGATGGCGCGCCGCGTTCTGGATCGCGGGCGCGCCGGGAGTACTGCTGTCGATCCTCGTTCTCAAGGTGTTCGATCCGCCGCGCGGCGCGCAGGATGCCGAACAACCCGCCGGCGTGCGAGGGCGCACGGCGCTCCACTGGTACAACGCCTACCTCGATCTGTTCCGCAACTCGCCGTACATCCTCACCGTGCTCGGATACGGCGCGTACACGTTCGCGCTCGGCGCACTGGCGTTCTGGATGCCGGCGTTTCTCGAGCGCTCGCGGGGCATGCCGCGGACGCAGGCAACGATTCTGTTCGGTGCGATCGCGGTTGTCACGGGATTCAC
>DASVHS010000515.1:0-2375 GCA_036382495.1 Thermoanaerobaculia bacterium
AAATGAGACCGGCACCGATCGATCCGAGGCTTGCCAGGAGCTTCAGCAATGCGCCGCTGCTCAGGCTGTCCGACACTGTGTACAGGCTGCCGTCGATCGCCAGTCCGAGCGTGAACAGGATGACCACGATGGCCAAGAACACCGCGGCACGTGCGCGATATCCGAGGTAGAAGTGGCCGGCGCCGGGGACGAGGTACGCCAGGACCATCGCGACGATGGCGCGTTTATTCATGAGTAGTGATCATGTCCTTCGAGATCTTGCGGAAGTGCGGCTCGAGTTTATCGAACGTCGTGCCGAGTTCTTCGGGAACGATCCGCGTCTTCGCGGTGACCGACATGAAGTTCGAGTCGCCGCTCCAGCGCTGGACGACGTGCATGTGGTAGTGGTCGGCGATTCCGGCGCCCGCGCTCTGGCCGAAGTTCATTCCGACGTTGAACCCGTCGGGCCTGTACACATCCGACAGAATCCGCTGCGCCTCGGCCGTCAGCCGGATGAGAGCGCGCAGAGACTCGTCGGTGCTTTCGAACAGCCGGGCCTCGTGCGCGATCGGCGCGACCATCAGATGGCCGTTGGTGTACGGATAGCGGTTCAGCATGACGAGCGCGTCGCTGTCGCGGTAGAGCGTCAGCGTGCTGCGTGTGTTTTTCGATTTCGCCGCCGCGCAGAAGATGCATTCGGCCGGCGTCTCGCTTTTCGGCGAGGTCAAGTAGGAAAACCTCCAGGGGGTGAATAAGACTTCCAAAGCAAATGAAGAATCAAGAATTTCGAATTAAGAATTGAACCTGCGAGATGCCCTTCGTTCATTCTTAATTCTTAATTTGAAATTCTCAATTCTCCTCGGTCCGTCATTCGCCGGCCGCGCGTTCGTCATCGCTTGTCTCGCCTTTCGGCACGGTGACCCCCGTCTCGTGCGGGGCCTTGTTGATCAGTTCCTTGAGCTCTTTGCCGGGCTTGAAGTACGGGATCTTTTTCGACGGCACTTCGACTTTCTCGCCCGTCTTCGGATTGCGGCCCGTGCGCGACTTGCGGCTGCGCAGGCGGAAGCTGCCGAAACCACGCAGCTCGATTTTCTGACCGGCCCGGAGGGACTCGACGATCGAGTCGAACACGATGTTGACGATCGTCTCCGCCTGTTTCTTGGTGAGCTGGACCACGCGTGCGACCTCGTCGACGAGCTCGGCCTTGGTCATCACACCCGCCTTGGCGTTGACATCGGTCGTGTCGAAATCGTCCTGTTGATCCAAGCTTGCCTCCTCCACTCTCTTACCACCGGTACAGGAACTGGGGAATCTGACGGGCGGCGATCCGCTCGATCATCGAACGCGACTCGTCTGAATTCGAGAGCAGATCGAACAGGGAGTGTTCCCTGCGCCGCGGATAAATCGTCGTGGGCTCGCCGCGGATGCCGGCCTTGTGGGCCGCGAGCGACACCGCATCACCGAGGCTGCCGAGCCGGTCGATGAGGTGAAGCTGCAGTGCTTCCTCGCCGGTGAATACGCGGCCATCGGCCAGGCCGGCGATCTGGGCCTCGCTGATCTTTCCGATCCTGCCCGCGGCAACGGCCTTCACGAACTGCAGGTGCAGTTGCCCGACGACGCGCTGCAGATACTGTCGCTCGGCATCGGTGAGCTCGCGATAGGGAGATCCCGCCGCTTTCATCGCGCCGCTCGTGATCGTCTCGCGCTTCATGTGCGCCCAGTGAATGAGGTCCTCGACGTTCATCCAGTCGAGGATCACGCCGATCGATCCCGTGATCGATCCCGGGTTCGCGACGATCTCGTCACACGCCGCCGCGATGTAGTAGCCGCCCGACGCGCCGACGCTGTCGACCGATGCGATCACCGGCTTGCCGCTCTGCGCACGCATTCTGCGGATCTCGGAGTAGATCTCCTGCGATGGTGCGATCGCGCCGCCGGGGCTGTTGATGCGCACGACGATGGCCTTGACCATCGAGTTCCTGTTGTACTTGCGCAGCAGGTCAATGGTGTCGCGCGCGTCGAGAATCTCGCCTTCGATCGGAATGATCGCGATCTTCTGTGAGGACAGGCTGAACTCGCCGGATTGCGTCCGTGAGCTGACGATCGCCGCGACGAGGAAAAATCCGAGCACGAAAAGAATCGCGCATCCGCTGAGCGCACCGAGGAAGAAGACGCCGGCGCGAGACTTCTGAGGCGCGCTCGCCGGGACAGGCGGGGGCGCCTGTCCTCCACCGACCGGCGCCGGAGGTGCGACCGGCGTGGGCGCCTGTCCTCCGTTGTGAGTCGGTTCGAACTCGCTCATGGCTCCGTCTTCTCCGGCTCGGACGTCGAAACAGGCGCGACGGCAGGTGCAACGCCATGCTGCGTGCGTTCCTCTTCGGTGAGCTCGGCGACGT
>DASVHS010000516.1:0-1952 GCA_036382495.1 Thermoanaerobaculia bacterium
CGTGCCGTCGATCGGTTGAAACGGACCGACCGACTCGATGCGGTTGCCGTTGATGACGATTCCCTGGTCGTTCGAATACGTTCCCGTATTGACGTCGAGCAGGCGGCCGGCGCGGACGATCAGCGTTGCGGCGGCGGCGTCTGCAGCGATGAGGAAAAGAAGAACGATGGCCAGTTTTCGCATCGCGACATTATGCTTTGGCCATGCGTCATCTCGTCTGGGCTTCGTTATTCAGTGAAGAACTCGCCGGAGCGTTGACGGGTTTTCGCCCGAAGATGCGCCGCATCATTCGTCCGATTCCTTCGCGCCATTCCGAAAGGATCTCGTAGACCGTTGGGATCACGAGCAGCGTCAGGAACGTCGAGGTGATCGTTCCTCCGATCACCGCGCGGCCGAGGGGTGCGCGGAAGTCGCCGCCTTCGCCGGCGCCGATGGCGACGGGCAGCATGCCGGCGATCAGCGCGAACGTGGTCATGAGAATCGGGCGCAGTCGAACGCGACCTGCTTCGATCAGCGCCTCGCGCAACGGCTTGCCGGCTTCGTGGTTCCACTTCGCGAAGTCGATCAGAAGAATGGCGTTCTTCGCGACGATGCCCATGAGCAGCATGACGCCGATGAGGCTCATGAGATTGAGCGTGTCGTGCGTGACGATCAGCGCGAGCACGACGCCGATCAGCGACAGCGGCAGCGAGATGAGAATCGCGATCGGATCGAGGAACGAACCGAACTGCACGACGAGGATGAAGTACATCAGCATGACCGCGAGCAGCAGGGCGGAGAGAATTCCGCCGAAGACTTCGCTTTGACTCTCGGCCTGGCCGCCTTGCGTCACGAACACTCCGGCCGGCAACTTCACCGCTTTGATTTTTCCCTGGATATCGGCGAGCACGGCGCCGAGCGGACGGCCCTGAACATTCGCGCCGACCGTAATGATCTTGTCGCGGTTGTAATGATCGATCGAGGTCGGCCCCTGGTCCTTCGTGATGGCGGCCACCTGCCCGACGGGAATCACAGCATTTGCAGGCGCAGCCGCGGCGGTCGTCGTCGCTGCGACCGCGGTGCGCGAGATGAGCGGAAGATCGGCGACATCGGACTGACTCTGGCGCTCGCTCGGTGTGAGACGCACGGTGACATCGCGCGTTCGTCCGGTCGGATCGACCCAGTCACCGGCTTTCACGCCGGCGAAACCTGAGCGCAATGCATTCGCAACATCGGCCGGGCTGAAACCGAGTGTCGCTGCGAGCGAACGATCGAGATTCACTTTCAACTCCGGACGCTCACCCCGTGTCGAGAGGCCGACGTCGGTTGCACCCGGCACTGATCGGATCGCGTTCATGAGCTGCACCGCGGACAGGTTGAGGTTCTTGAGATCGTCGCCGCGCACCTGAATCTGAAGTTGTTTGCCGCCACCGCCGCCCGGACCGCTGCCGGCGATGTATGCGTTCGCTCCCGCAACATTGCGAAGCTGCTCGCGCAGCTCCGCCGCGATCTGCTGCTGCGACTTCGTGCGTTCTTTTTTCGGTTTCAGTTTCAGGTAGATGCTTCCGGAGTCGACGGTACCGGACCCGTCGCTGCTTCCCACGGTCCCATACGAATAGATGACTTCCGGGTGTTGCCGCGCGATCGTCGAAATCTCCTCGGTCTTCTCGCGCGTGTAAACGAGTGTCGAACCTGGCGCGGTCTCGACTGTGATCGTCAACTCGCTGTTGTCGGTGTCGGGAACGAAGCTGCTTCCGCCGACCGTGGCCTGCAGCATGATCGCGCCGAAAAACGCGATGACGATGATCGCCACCATCCACCATCGATGATCGAGCGCCCACGCGATGACCGCGGTGTATCGATCGGTCATCCGGTCGAACCAGCGGTTGAAGCGGTCGAGCGCGCGCGTGATTGGGCCGCGCTTTTCCTTGTCGTGCGGATCGGGCCAGATTGCGGACAACATCGGGTCGAGC
>DASVHS010000517.1:0-3708 GCA_036382495.1 Thermoanaerobaculia bacterium
CATCGCTTCCCACTCGCCGATATTCGCGCGCAGCAAGTCGCGGAACTCCGGCGGGATGTGATCGTACGCGTCCGGCGACCCGAGGAAGTAGGCGGTCGCGACGCGCAGCGCGTCGTTCGGCTTGCCCGATCAGAATGCCTCTCTCGTCGGCACGAGCAGCCGTGAATTGAAGTCGTCGAGAAGCGCCTGGCCGCCGGCTCGCGACGGTGTGATGCGGCGGTTCAGCGGACTTCGAACAACGTAAGCGGTACGGCGTTCCCCGAGGCGATGTACCCCGCGTTGTTCGGATGCACATGGTCTCCGCTGTCGTACGCAGGGAGCAGTTGCGTGGGATGGCCGGGGTCCCGCAAGACCAGATCGAGATCGACCACGGCATCGAACGCAGCGCTGCTGCGGATCCAGTCGTTGACCTTTTCACGCACGAGCTCTTTCTCGGGAGTGTAAAACGTTACCGCTGGCTCTTTGAGAAACGAGTTCTCGAACGGTGGGTTGGTCGTGCCGATGACTCGAATTCCCTTTCGATGGGCGCGCGCGATCAGTTTGCGATAGCCGGAGATCATGCTCCTGGCAGTCACACTCGCGGCTCGAGGTGTCAACGAACCAGGGAAGGCGATGTCGTTGATGCCCAGACCGACGACGACGTACTTCACGCCCGGTTGATCGATCACGTCGCGTTCAAGACGGGTCAGTCCGGCCTGTCCGAGGGCTGCGCCAAATGGAAGGTCAGCCTGTTGAGGGCTGTCGCTCAACAGGCGATTGCCGATGATGCCCTCATTCAGCACACCGACTTCCGCATTGCGCGGGTCCTTCTGCAGCCGTTCCGCGAGCACGTCGGGAAAACGCCGGTTCGTGTCGGTTGTCGAACCGTCTCCGTCAGTGAGTGAGGAGCCGAAGGCTACGATCGCTGCGCCGCCGGGCGAAACGTCGACATCGACCCCGGTCAAAAAAGGCCACGAGCGGATCGTTCGGGCCACCGGGAACTTCACTTCCGCGGTGAAGTTGCCATCAGAGGATACGTAGCTCGTCTGTTTTGCCAGCAAGTGTGAGGTGGTCGCCTCTGCGGTTTCGGAAAGAAAGAGGCTGATCGCGAGATCCGACAGCGCAGGGACGTCGAGATCGACCGGATCGCTCACGACCATCGATCGTGCAGGGATCGTGATGGAAGCGTTCCCGTGAAATGCGAGAGCACGGTCGGAGGTCGGATCGATCTCCGCCTCGGAAGTCCGGCGGGCAATGTGTGCGCCGCCGATGAGCAACGGATGATCGCCGAACGTGTTCGAGATCCGGATCCTGACTTTCGTCCCTCCGGCGCTGGTGTGGACGATCAGGCGCAGGGTCTGGTTCCGGAAGGTCTGGAGAGCCGCCGGCATGAACGGCTGCGCGGCCGTGGCCCATGTTCCAATCCAGTGTTGCGCGGCAGTGTTCGATGCGATCGCGGGATGCGTTGAACCACATACGGTCACCGCCGCGACAAGAGCGAGCCAGAAGCGTCTCATCGCGAAGAAACTTAGATCGCCACGCTGGGAAGCGCTTTCCAAAACAGTGAACGAGCTGTCAAGAAACAAGAAATTGACGGTGCGCTTGTCGCGAAGGCGCGAGAAGGCGCAAGATCGCATGAGCAGCCATGAAAAAGAAACTCGACCCTGCCATCGCAGCGTCGATCACGGACGCGGTTCGCGCCGTCGAAAAATCGTCGTCGGCGGAGCTCGTCGTCGAGGTCCGTCCGCGTTCCGGGTCGTATGCCCATGCCGAGGGGCGGTTCGCGGCGGTGGTGGCGTTCGTTGCGCTGCTGTTCGTCCTGTTTTCTCCCTGGGATTTCGACCCGGAGTGGGTGCCGGTCGGGGTTCTGTTCGCGTACATCTTTGGCGTCGCACTTGCGCGGAGCAGCAATTTCATTCGCCGGTTGATGACGACCCACCGCGATCGCGAGGCTCGCGTGCGAGCGGCAGCGGCGACTGCGTTCGTCGAGCATGGAGTCGGTAACACCCGTCACGAGACGGGTCTGCTCGCGTATTTTTCGATGCTCGAGCGCCGGATCGAGTTGATTGCCGATCGAGGCATTCTCAATGCGGTGCCCAATCTCGAGTGGAACCAGGTCATCGCGGCCGCGCGCGAGAGAGGTGCCACCGTCGAGGACCTCGCGGCCGTGATCATCGGTCTGCAGGCGATCCTGGCGCGTTATCTACCCGCTGCAGCCGATGACATCGATGAGCTGCCGAATGAAGTCCGCTTCGTGAGCGAATGAGACGCTGCCGCATTGCGCTGCTGGTGCTCGCGCTGATGATCAGCGCGGCGGCGGCAGTTGCGCGCGTGGGCGGAGGGCACTCGTATTCGGGTGGGGGTCACAGTTCGGGCGGTGGCCACAGTTACGGCGGAGGAGGTTCGCGCAGTTATGGCGGCGGGTCATCCGGTGGCGTCAGCTGCGGCTGCTTTCCTTTTGCCATCATCGTTCTCTTCGTCCTGGTTCTGGCCGTCTACCAGGCGAAAGCCGCCGCGAGCAGCGGAACGGCCTTTCACGCATCGACGACCACGGTTGCGCCCGGCGCACGTCTCGAAGATCTCCGTCGCGTCGATCCGAATTTCTCGCGCATTGTCTTCGACGATTTCTGCTATGCGCTGTTCGCGCGGGTTCACCACGCGCGCGGTGCGAACGATCTGCAACGTTACGCGCCCTATCTCAGCGACGACGCGCGGAAGACGTTGATGTCGCGCAACCCATCGCAATTGAAGGAAGTTCAGGGCATCGTGGTCGGAGCGATGGAAGCAGGAACGCTGGCCGGGCTCGACACGCCGGTCGTGAGTGTCGACGTGACATACGACGCGAACATGACCGAGGTCGTGGATGGTGCAACAGCGGTGCAGTCGAGCTGGTATGTGCGCGAGCGATGGCGATTCGAGCGCGTCGCCAACATCCTCTCGCCGCCTCCGGCCCGGGCCAAGGCCGAGCATTGCCCGCGATGCGGCGCAGCGCTGCAGACGCGGACCGACGGCGCGTGCGAATTCTGCGGCGTCAAGATCGTCGACGGCTCGTTCCAGTGGTACGTCACGAAGATCACGACGTTGACGAAAGAGGAGCGGGGTCCGCTGCTCACATCCAATGTTCCGGAAGAGGGCACGGATCTCCCGACCGTTCGCGACCGGATGCTCGCACGCAGAATGAACGACTTCGCCGCGTCGCATGCCGGGTTCCGCATCGAGGATGTTGTGAGCCGGATTCGTGACATCGCGGTCCAATTGCAGGACGCATGGACGACGCGGAACTGGGAGCGTGCGCGTGCACTGGAGACAGATCCACTGTTTCAGATGCATCGTTACTGGATCGACGCGTACATCAGGCAGCATTTGAAAAACGTCGTCGACGGTTTCAAGATCGAGCGCACCGAGCCCGTCAAGGTTGACAGCGACGCGTTCTACGACGCGATCACGGTCCGGCAGTGGGCGAGCGGATTCGACTACACGGTGGATGACGCAGGGAAGGTCGTCAGTGGTTCGCGTGACTCGTTGCGAAGGTGGAGCGAGTACTGGACCGTCATCCGTTCCCGCGCGGCCCAGGCCGATCCTTCAGCGACAATCGCCTGTCCGAACTGCGGAGCAGCGGTCGTCATCGGCGCGACCGCGATCTGCAGTCACTGCGGCGGCAAGTTGACGACCGCCGAGTTCGACTGGTCGCTTTCGCGCATCGAGCAGGACGAATCGTACGCGGGGTAG
>DASVHS010000518.1:0-4164 GCA_036382495.1 Thermoanaerobaculia bacterium
TCGTCTGGTTTGCTGCAGGACCGCAACCGCGTTTCGTCCACGCGATCGTCAATGCTGTGGCTGTGCTGATCATCGCCTGTCCGTGCGCGCTCGGGCTGGCCACGCCGATGTCGATCAAGGTCGCGGCCGGCAAGGGCGCGACCGCAGGTGTCCTCTTCCGTAACGCCGAGGCGATCGAACTGCTGCGGACTGTAGACACGTTGATCGTCGACAAGACCGGAACCGTCACAGAGGGCAAGCCGCGGATTGCGTCGGTCCTGGCGATCGACGGGTTCGACGATCGCGAACTGCTTTCGCTCGCCGCTTCGCTCGAACGCGGCAGTGAGCATCCGCTGGCCGCGGCGATCATCGCCGGCGCGCAGACGCGCGGGATCACGCTGCGCGACACGTCGGAATTCGAATCGGCCACCGGCAAGGGCGTCTTCGGAACCATCGACGGCCGGCCAGTCGCCCTCGGCAACGCTGCGATGCTCGATCACCTGAAAATCGATGCGAGTGCACTCATCGCGCGCGCCGAGGAGCTGCGCAACTCCGGACAGACGGTGATGTTCGTGGCGATCGACGGTCAGCCGGCCGGGCTGATCGGCGTCGCCGATCCGGTGAAGGAAACGGCGGCGGAGGCGATTCGCGAGCTACACGCGGAAGGTGTGCGTATCGTGATGGTCACCGGCGACAGCGCGACCACTGCGAACGCGGTCGCGAAGAAGCTCGGCATCGATGAAGTCATCGCCGAGGTGCTGCCGGATGTGAAGGCGGAGATCGTGAAGAAGCTGCAGGCCCAGGGACACATCGTGGCGATGGCCGGCGACGGCATCAACGACGCGCCCGCGCTCGCGCAGGCCAATGTCGGAATCGCGATGGGCACCGGCACCGACATCGCGATCGAGAGCGCTGCCGTGACACTCGTCAAAGGCGATCTCCGCGGCATCGTCCGGGCCCGACGATTGAGCAGCGCAACGATCCGCAACATCCGCCAGAATCTTTTCTTCGCTTTCATCTACAACTCTGTCGGCGTCCCGATCGCGGCGGGTGCGCTCTATCCCCTCTTTGGAATTCTGCTGAGTCCGATGATTGCCGCGGCGGCGATGAGCTTCAGTTCGGTTTCGGTGATTGCGAACGCGCTCCGCCTGCGACGAGCCGAAATATGAAGCGATTGTTGTTTGCGTTTCTCTTGTGGGCGCCGCTGGCATCAGCGCAGACCGAGAAGCCGGAAGACTTTTTGATGCGTCAGGCGTCGGGCACGAGCACGAATCCGTCGGCCGCGCCGATGCACATGCACATGACGCAGCTCGGCGACTGGATGCTGATGCTGCACGGCAACGCGTTCATCAATCAGGTCTGGCAGAGCGGACCGCGCGGCGGCGACAAACTGTTCTCGACGAACTGGATCATGGGCATGGCCGATCGCCCGCTCGGCGGCGGGCACCTCATGATCCGCTCGATGCTGAGTCTCGAGCCGGCCACGATCACGAATCGCCGCTATCCGGAGCTGTTCCAGACCGGCGAGACCGCATACGGTCGTCCGTTGCGCGATGGACAGCATCCGCATGACTTCTTCATGGAGCTCGCGGCTGAATACGCGTACCCGATCGCGCCGGAGACGATCGGATACGTCTACGTCGCACCTGTCGGCGATCCCGCGCTCGGACCGGTCGCGTATCCGCATCGCGCCTCCGCGATGGAGATCCCGCAGGCCACGCTCGGTCATCACACCGAGGACTCGACGCATATCGCGATGAACGTGATCACCGCGGGCGCGAAACGCGGAATGTTCGGCGCGGCGGCAAGTGTGTTTCACGGAGGCGAGCCGGACGAAAAGCGGTGGGACATCGAAGGCGGCCGCATCGACTCGTGGGCGCTCCGCGTCACGGCCGATCCGACTCCGAACTGGAGCGCACAGCTCTCGACTGGTCATCTGAAGAACCCGGAGACGCTCGAACCAGGCAGCCTTCAGCGGACGACGGGGTCGATCGCGTATTCCGCGACGACGTCGCTCGGCATGTGGTCGTCGAGTCTCATCGCCGGAAGAAACAACGGCCATCACCAGGCGACGAACGCGTGGACGGCCGAGACCCTGCTGCAGATCGCTGAAAAGAACTGGCTGACGGCGCGGGGTGAGATCGTCGACAAGAACGAACTGTTCGACGACAACAGCGTCTACCAGATCAAGGCCCTGACTCTCGGTTACACGCGCGACGTGTGGTCGAATGCAAAGATCGCCGGCGGTGTCGGCGGCAACTTCACGATTTACGATTTCCCGTCGGCGCTCCAGGCCTCGTACGGCAGGAACCCGCGCTCGTTCTATCTTTACGTGCGATTCCACAACGCCGCCGGGATGAGCGGGATGGGCGACATGCACACGCACCATGGGATGTAGGCGATGAAATTCATTCTGGCGCTGGTCATCGTGCTGCTCGTGCTCGCCACTGCCGGCCTTTACGCGATTCTGCGCGGCGGCGTGAGCACGTCGCCGCAGCCGGGAGTCGTCGAGACCCGCGTGGCCCGGTCGCTGCGCCATTTCGCGATCCCCGCCAAAGTGCGCGACCGCCGCAATCCGATCGCCACCAGCGCGACGGTCGTCGCGGAAGGTCGAGCCCACTTCGCCGATCATTGCGCCATCTGTCACGCAAACGACGGCAGCGGAAGCACGGAGATGGGTCGGAACCTTTATCCGCGTGCGCCCGACATGCGTCGCGCGTCGACGCAGAACCTCAGCGACGGCGAGTTGTTTGCGATCATCCGCGATGGCGTTCGACTCACCGGCATGCCCGGCTGGGGCGGCAGCGATGCGGACAACTGGACGCTCGTCCAGTTCGTCCGGCACCTTCCGGACGTCACCCCGGAAGAGATCGAGGAGATGGAACGGTTGAACCCAAAGCCGCCCGCTGAAATCGACGAGCAGCGGCGCGAAGACGATTTCCTGAAAGGACATTGACCATGCGCAGAATCCTGACCACGACGCTGCTCGTTGCTGCGATCGCCACCACCGCCCTCGCCCACAACGGCCACATCCACAACTTCCTCGGCACCGTGAAGTCGGTGGACGAGTCGCACCTGGTGATCACGACGCCGGACGCGAAGGATGCCGCGTTCGTCCTGACGTCGAAAACGGCATACACACGCGAAGGCAAGCCGGCGAGCAGAACTGATCTTCGGAGCGGTCTGCGAGTTGCAGTCCATGTCGACGAAGACGGCAAAACCGTGACTTCGATCAAGATCGGAACGAAATGATGGCGACAGATCCTGTCTGCAAAATGCAGGTTGACGAAAAGAATCCGCGCGGCGGCAAATCCTCGTTTCAGGGAAAGGACTACTTTTTCTGCAGCGCGCAGTGCAAGACGAAGTTCGACGCGAACCCGAAACAGTACGCGGCGAAGTAATTCGTCACTTGTCCTCTTCGATCGCGTCCGGGTCGCTCGTGCGGTGCTCGATGACCTGGAACTTCATGAAGTCGTGAATGGCGACGAGCGCCTTCGCGTCGCTTGACGTCATGCGAATGCGGCCACCGTTGTCGACGTCTTCGTACTGATAGCGGATCCGGTCGCTCAGTCGCTTCATTTCGGCGACACCATCCGGTATATGGCCGTGGACGAAGCCCGGCGTCGAAAAGTCGCTCTTCACGAATGACGCGTTGATCTCGCGCAGATGCTTCCGGATCATGTCGATCATGGCGGTGTTGTTCGGATCATTCGCGCGCAGCTCGATCGCTCCCCCGTCCTTGAACTGACGGAAATTGTGATGGCTGCTCTCGTGGCTCATGCCGAACGTATCGTGACGGGCATCGACTTCGGTGCCGTGCCCAGCCGAGCCGTCCGCCTGCGCGGCCTTCATGTGCTGCTCATGCATGGGACACGCAGCCTGGTCGCCTGATCCGGTCGCCATCGCGATGCTGAAAAGAAAAACTGTGATCATGACAAGTCCTCCGGTTGTTCGATGAGTGAGTCGAGAAGGTGCGCCATCGCGCCTTCCTTGGTTGATTGCAGTCGTGAATCCCAGTTCTCCAGGATCTGCAGCAGCGCCTTGCGAAGCGTGTGCAGCGTCGCAAGTTGATGGTCGACGTCTTCGAGCTTGCGCGAGGCGAGGTCGCGCACCTGCCGGCACGGCGGATGTCCTGCCGCACGCTGGCGGAAAATTCGTGACAGCTCGTCGATCGTGAACCCGATC
>DASVHS010000519.1:0-8840 GCA_036382495.1 Thermoanaerobaculia bacterium
CTGACCGCGAGCGCGGTCGATGCACCGGGAATCGTCGTGTCGACCGGCGTTGCGTTGAGGTCGCCGCTCCAGAAATGCAGCGTGGTCGTCGTGCCGTCGGCCGAGATTTCCGTCGCCGCGGTTGCGTGAGTCGAGTGCGCAAGCTGCACGAGTGAGCTGAATGTGCTCGCGACGCGAACCGGCGCGGGATTCAGTTGCGTTAAATCCGCGGTCCAGAGCGTTCCGTCGGTCAGAAGGACGATCGCGGTCAGATTCGAAAAGAAGGCGTTGAGGATCGGAGCGCGGAACGTCGACGACGTTACGAGTTGGGGAGGGTCCGCCTTCACGGTCCAGAATTCCAGCGTGGTGCCGGTGGAACTGAGAAGAAAACCATTCGAGGTGTCCTGCACGGTCTCGTTGTTGCCGTTGGAGAATGTCTTCTGCACGACGAGCGAACCTGACGCGGACCTCGACATCGTCTGGATGCCGGTGTCCGAGCGGCCGGCGTAGACGGCATCGGGGGCGATGACAATGGAGTTCGTCGCGCCGATCGCGTACGCACGCAGCGGGAACGGCGTCGAAAAACCTGAAATGTCGTAAGTCGCGAGGCCGCTGTCACCTCCGCCGACATACAGCCGCCCGCCGGCGATCTGCAGCGCGGTGATGCGATTCACGGTTCCCGCTGTCGGCGCGAGCTCGTCATCGAACAACTCGACGTAGTTCTGCGGCACGAGCACATCGAGCGCGTGCAGCTGGCGGTCGTTGCCGGCGACGAAGATCACGTTCGACCCTCCGTCGGCGATCGCCGCCATCGCGTATGGAATGGTGCCGAGGCTCGTGAGTGATGAGCCGGAGGGGGCGAAGACTTCGGTCGAGATTCCGTCGGAAACATAAAGCCGCGTTCCGATTGCTTCGACTTTCGACGCGCGTGCGAGCGACGACGTGAGCGTGCCGGTTTTCTGCGGCGACGATGGGACGGCGATCGAAAACACCTCGATCGACGAGTCGCCGTCCGCGGCGTACAGCGTCGATCCGATCAACGCAAGCGACGTGACGGACGGTTTGCTCGTCGCGAACGTCGCGCCGGTCAAGTTCGGATTCTCACGATTCAGGAGATCGAATTCGACGATGCCGGTTGGCGTCGCGGCGAAAAGGGTTCCTGCGATCATCAGCAGATCGCTCACAACTCCAGTCGAAACCGTGCGAACGAGCTGCAGTGAATTGCCGGCGCGACGCACGACGCTGATCCCGCTCGTTCCTCCGGCGTACGCGATTCCGTTCGACGCGCGAACCACGCGAGTAACGCCGGGCACGCCGGCCGTCGCGATCAGCCGCGGCGAATCGACCGAGCGGTCGTACAACTGCACGCCGTAGCCGCTGGCGGTCCAGAGGTCGTTGTTGTCGATCGCGATGTCGAAGATCGACGCTCGATATTCACCGCTGAACTGAACGCGGTAGTCGCACTGCCCCGACGCGGAAACTGCAAGAAGAAATGTGGAGAGAACCCCCGCGATCACCCGCCCGAGCATGTGCGCGATTGTAGCGCCTTGGCGACGTACGACGGATGAGGCACATTCGAGAGATTCGCGGGATCGATCCATTCGTATTCACCGTTGTCGCGAAGAGTTGAGTGCAGCTCGGCAGAGTAGACGCTGAAGCGGATACGCCGTGTCGTGATCGTGTGACGAAACGACGCCAGCAGGTGCGCGCGCGCAACGCGGAGCGGAGTGCCGGTCAGCAGCGACGTGTCGCCGTGCGGCAGGTGCATCATCGCGTTCATCAATGCGCCGCTCTCGCGTCGCATGAGGATTCGCCCGCTTCGATCGCTCACGATGTACAGGTCGATGTTCATGTCGCGCGTGACCACCTTGATCTTCTTACGCGGCAGCGACTCCGTTCGTTTGTTCCGGTACGCAAAGCAGTGGCGGTGCAACGGACATGACGGGCAGTCCGGCGAGCGCGGTTTGCAGACCAGGGCGCCGAGCTCCATCAGACCCTGGTTGAAGTCGCGGGGTGAACTGCAAGCTTCGACGAGCCGCGTGGACTCGTCCCACGCTGCTCGCATCAGCGCCGGCGATCCGAGTTGCTCATCGATGCCGGCGAGACGCGACAGGATCCGCGCGATGTTGCCGTCGACGATCGGGACGCGATTGCCGTACGCGATCGACGCGATGGCACCCGCGGTGTATCGCCCCACGCCATCAATCTCCGCCAACTCTCCGACCTCGCGCGGCACCACTCCTCGGAAATTTCTGACAACGGCGCGCGCTCCATCGCGAAGCATCCGCGCCCGCCGGTAGTAGCCGAGGCCGGACCAGGAGGCGAGGACCCGGGTGTCGGAGGCTTTTGCGAGAGACGCAACATCCGGAAAGCGATCGAGGAACGGTTCGAAGTACCGGAGAACGACCTCCATCCTCGTCTGCTGCAACATTACTTCGGAGACCCAGACGTGATACGGATCGTAGCCGCGTCGCCACGGAAGCGGCCGCTGATGCGCGGCGAACCATGTCTCGACGGCTTCGGCGATGCGGCGGGGAGCGCGGATTGGCAACGCGCTTGTATTGTAATATTCGCGAGGCGAGGTCCAGGAAATGAGTGACCAGGTGCAGGCCCAGCAGCCGGACGCTGAGCAGGGGAAATATGTCTACTGCATCATCCGAACGGACTCGGCGAAGGACTTCGGTACCGTAGGAATCGGCGGCCGCGGCGATCGCGTCTACACCATTCCGTATAACGAATTCGCGGCTGTCGTTTCGAACTGTCCACTGATCGTCTTCGACCCCACGCGCGAAAACGCACTCGCACACGAACACGTCAACGAGCTGGTCATGAAGGACTTCACCGTCCTTCCGATGAGTTTCGGAACCGTCTTCCGTACTGAAGACGACATCAAGGCATTTTTGCGTGGGACGTACGAAGCGTTGAGCGACGTCCTCCAGAAGATGGAGGGCAAGATCGAGTTCGGTCTCAAGGTGAACTGGAACAAGGACCAGGTCGTCCGGGAAATCGAAGAAGAGAGCGAAGAGATCCGCCGGCTGAAGGAAGAGATCTTGTCGAACACCACGACGTCGACATACTTCTCCCGCATGCAGCTCGGTCGTGTCGTCGAGTCGGCGCTGCAGGCCAAGGCCGACGCGTACGTCAGCGAAATCTACGAAGCGCTGCGCGACGCCGCGATCGCATCGCGATCGAATAAACCGATCGGCGACAAGATGATCATGAACGCCGCGTTCCTCGTCGAGCGCGAGAAGACGAAGGCGTTCGACGACCAGATCTCCGACATCGCAAAGAAGTACGAGAACAAGTTGTCGTTTCTCTATACGGGGCCCTGGCCGCCGTATAACTTTGTGAACATTCGACTGAAACTCGAGCGCGCGGAGCGCTGATGGCCTTCCTCCTCGACGACATCCTCCTGTTGCCGATCAAGGCCCCGGTGGCCGGCTTCCGCTGGATCATGAAGCAGATCCAGACGATGGCCGATGACGAGCTGATGAACGATCAGCCGTGGAAGGAACGCTTGATCGAGCTGCAGATGATGCTCGAGGTCGGCGACATCAGCGAGGAGGAATTCACGCGGCAGGAAGCGCAGGTTTTCCAGGGACTCCGTGACGTCCGCGCGCGCCGCGAGCAGGCGGCCCGCGATGCGGCGGCTGCTCGCGGCGATGATGACGAGTCGGAAATCGGCATCTACACGGGCTACGGCAAATAGGCCATGAGACTCACCGAAGCGTTCGACTCGATTGCGAGTCGGCGCGTCGTGATGTTCGGTGGCAAAGGCGGCGCCGGCAAGACGACGATCTCATCGCTGGCCGCGCTTCACTATTCAAAAACGCGCCGCGTGATCCTCTTCACGACCGATCCCGCATCAAACCTCGGCGACCTGCTCGGCGACCCGGCGACCCAGCGACCCAGCGACCTGACGTTCGAGTCACTGAACGCGCAGCAGCTCTACGCCGAGTTCCTGAAACACAACCTCGACAACCTGCTCGAGATCGGCGATCGCGGAACGTATCTCGACCGCGAAGAACTGCGCAGATTCTTCGAGCTCTCGCTGCCGGGCATCGACGAGCTCATGGCGTGGATGCGCATCGGCGAGCTCGCAGAACAGAACAGCGATGCGTTGATCGTCGTCGACACCGCCCCGACCGGCCACACGTTGCGGATGCTCGGCTCCGCGGAGCACTTCCGCTTATTCGGCGAGGCGCTCGATGCGATGCAGGCGAAGCATCGCGGGATGGTGCAGCAGTTCATGCGTCGCAATGTGCGCGACGCGATCGACGAGTACATCACCCGATTCGAAGCGGATGCGCAACGGCGTCGCGCATTGCTGAATACGTTCGTGCCGGTCTTCCTGTCAGAGCCGTGGGTCGTCGAACAGACGCTGCGTTTGACGGCCGAGGTGAGGGAAGAGGGGATCGAGGTGCCGTTTGCGGTTTTGAATCGGGCCGTGATCGACGCGGATTGTGCGAGCGACCGCAAGCGGCAGAAGCGCGACGCGCAGGCGCGAACGAAAATCGGCGGAACAGTCGTGGATGCGCCGCGATCATGCGTGCCGTTGGATTCCGGTGACGCGCTACATTCGTTTCTCAGTGGAGGACAGGCGCCCTCGCCTGTCCGCTCGGTGGCGAAGAGCGGGACAGGCGAGGCGCCTGTCCTCCACCTGCGATCTGCGATCCGAATGGTCTTCCTCGCCGGCAAGGGCGGTGTCGGCAAAACCACATGCGCGGCCTCGATCGCGCTGCAGCTCGCGCAGAAAAATCCAACGAAGCGGTACACGATCATCTCCGTCGACCCCGCGCACGCGTTGCGTGACGTTTTCTCTTCGGAGCCGCCTCCACCTAACCTCAACGTCGAAATCGTCGTCACGAAAGAAAAGTGGCAGGCCTTCCGCGAAACGCTCCGCGGCGAGATCGAGCGCGCCGTCAACGCCATCACGCCCGGGAACCTGACCGTCGCGTACGACGCCGATGCCATGCGCAAGCTCATCGACATCGCTCCGCCAGGCGCCGATGAACTGTTCGCCATCTCGCGGCTCGCAGATCTCGCGGCCGACACAACGCAGGCGATGGTCATCGTCGACACCGCACCGACCGGTCACTTTCTGCGCCTCCTGGAATTGCCGAAGACAGCCGGCGACTGGGTGCGCGAATTCATGCGTCTCCTCCTCCGCTACCGCGATCTCGTCCCTCCCGGCGCCCTCGGCGAAGAGCTCGTGAGCGCGTCACGAGCGATGCATTCGCTCGAAGAAACGCTGCACTCGGAACGTACCGCGATCGTCGTCGTGACGCGGCCGGAGCGGATCGTGATCGCCGAAACAAAGCGGCTGATCGAGTCTCTCGAGCAGAAACAGATTCGGATCGCTGCTGTGATCGCGAACTACATGACGCCGCAAAACGACTGCAAGTGCGACCAGTCGATGCGCTCGTTCGAGCTCAGTGAATTGACCACGCTCGGCCGCGAGCCGCTGCTCATCGAACGCCGCGATGCACCCGTGACGAAGCTCGCCGGCCTTGCGGCGTTGTTCCGCGTTGCGTCAGACTGAGCGCGATGGTTGCCGGATTATGGGTTTACGCGATCGGTCGTGCCGGGCATCCGCTGCCGGAACGCGTGGAGGCAGTCGACGGATCGGGCAAGGTGCAGCCGATCACCGAAGGTCCGCTGATGGCGTTCGCGACGCCGGTCGATCTGCGCGAATACTCGCAGCAGGCCGTCGACGCACATTCCGGTGACCTCGAGTGGGTCGGCGCAATCGGCTATCGACATCAGGCTGTGATGCAGGCGTTGATGACCGGCGGCACAGTGATTCCGCTCCGTGCGTTCTCGCTCTTCGGCAGTCCGCAGATGGTCCAGGCGCAGCTTCGCAGCGGTCGCGATCAGTTCACGAAAGTCCTCGAACGCCTCGACGGGAAGCAGGAATGGACGCTGCGCATCGAGTTCGACCCGCAGCAGTGGAACGATGCGCTGACGTCGCGCGTCGACTCGCTGCGTGCGATGGTGTCCGAGATCGAGTCGGCGGCACCAGGGAAGGCGTTTCTCCTCAAGAAGAAACTCGACGACGAACGGAAGAAAGCATCGCGCGATGCCGAGCTGCAAGTCGTCGGCGAGATCGAACAGCAGATTCTCAAAAAGCTCGCTTGCGAGACCGTCGCCGAGTCGCGGCAATCCCGCGACGGCGCGTTTCCTCAGATCAACGTGCTGATCAATCGCGACGAAGAAGCGATCCTGCTGGAGCTGCATAGCGACCTGAACGACCGGTACGCCGGCGAAGGCATCACGCTTGCGGTATCGGGTCCCTGGCCGCCGTACACGTTCGCGAGTGGGAACAATGGTTGAGCCGGACAATCAGCTCTCGCTTCTCGACACGCTCGACCATCTTCTCGATCGCGGCGTGATCATCGCCGGCGAAGCCGTCATCTCCATCGGCGACGTCGACCTCCTCTACCTCGGCCTCAACATCGTGCTGGCGAACGTGGACACGATCATGCGCGTCAGCAACAAGCGGCTGAAATGAAATCGATCGGCATCGGCCTGCATCTCAATCGGGAGGATGTCGAGCCGGTGGCGAAGGCGGTCGCGGCCTCCGGTTTGTTCGTGAGCGCCGTGGACGTCGAAGATGACCAGCCCCTCAGCGATCGCGACCTGTTGCTGCGCGTAGCCGGGATCCGCGCGAAGTTGCTTGAGCGCGCGACGTTCGTGGCCGTGCGGTACGGATTCACGTTTCGCTCGGCGAAGGAGGCGGAGTCGAAAATCGGAGGGAACGCGGCGTGGTGGCGGCAGACGCTCGAGGAAAATCGAAATCGCGTCGAGCTGACGTTGAAGGTCGTGGCCACGGACGCGCAGTCGAAACCCGATCGACATGAATTCAAATCGGGCGGCGACTACATGCGCGCGCTTCACGCCGCGAAGAATGCGGCTGTCATCAGCGACGAATTCAAGGCCGAGGTCGAGAAACGTCTCGGATCGCTTTGTGTGGCCAGCCGGTGGATGACGCGCGACTCGTCGTCGATCGAGTTCGCAGGGCTCATCGATCGAGGGTCGATCGCGGCGCTGACGAAAGCCGGCGAAGAATTGAAGCGCGCATGTCCCGACGTACCGTTCCTTCTTTCCGCGCCGTGGCCCCTGGAGGTTTTCGCCGATGCTGATCACGAATGACGAAGAAGCGTTGCGCCAGCAGCTATCGTTCACCGAGTCGACGATTCCCGAGCGAATCGCCGCCGACGCAGACTCGGTCGAGAACGGGCTCGCGAAACTCGTCATGTCGATCATCGAGCTCGTGCGCCGGCTGCTGGAGAGGCAGGCCCTTCGGCGCATGGACAACGGAAATTTGAGCGACGAAGAAATCGAACGCCTCGGCAACGCCCTGATGAAGCTCGAAGAGAAGATGGGGGAGATGAAGAAGGTCTTCGGCCTTGAGGATGATGATCTGAACTTGTCGCTCGGGCCCATCAAGACGCTTGATTGATGTCGCTCAGGATGACATGACCTGTGTTATGTTTCCGCGCGTTTCGACCAGAAAGCGGGGAGCTGATTGGCGGACGGTGATCGGGGAATGATGCGGCAGCCGCAAGGGCTCGTAGACATCCTCGACAAGATTCTCGACAAAGGACTCGTCGTCGCAGGCGACATCAAGGTGTCTTTGGCGAACGTCGAGCTGCTCACGATCCAGCTCCGCCTCGTCATCTGCTCGGTCGACAAGGCCGAGGCGATCGGGATCAACTGGTGGCGGTCCGACCGTTTCTACTCTGCTGACGCGCAGAAGTCGCTCCCGAGCGCCGGCGACTACGACGCGCTCAAGACGCGAATCCAGGAACTCGAAAATCAACTCAACTCCCGCGCCCCGTCGGGGAAACTTCCGGGCGAGCGGAAAGGCAGGTAATCGATGGCAATTGAACGTGCCCCAGGCGGTTCTTCACTCATTGACGTCCTCGACCGGATTCTCGATAAAGGCATCGTCATCGATGCGTGGGTGAGAATCTCCCTCGTCGGCATCGATCTGATCACCGTCGAGGCCCGCATTGTCATCGCGTCGATCGACACATACCTGAAGTACGCGGAAGCGGTCGGCATCACCCCCACCGTCTCGCGTCCGGCGCTCGGCGAGGCCGGAGGCGGAACCGGCACGGGCAGCAAGGCACCGGCCGGCTCGACCATTGGCCGATAGCGGCGATCGTGCCGCGCGCCTCGAAGCACTGACAGGCGCGCTCGTCCACCGCTTCAACAACGTGCTGATGGGGATCCAGCCGCACGTCGAAGTCATCAAGCGCGTCGGCAAAGACAACGAACGGATCCTCGGCTCGGCCACACAGATCGAGGCCGCGCTTCGCCGCGCGAGAGCCGTGATGAGCGAGATCTCGCGGCTCACTCGTCCGGAAGTCATCTCTGTGCAACCGCTGGCCGTCGACAAGTGGTTCGAGATGCTGCGAGATCAACTGCAGTCGTTTGCCACGAGTCCCATCGATCTGACGTTCGACCCCGGCCACGATCTCGTCGTATCCGGCGATCGCGATCAACTATCCCGCGTGATCGCGAATCTCGTGACGAACGCGGTCGAGGCCTTGCCGAACGGCGGCAAAGTGTCCGTGTCAGCCCGCGCCGTCGGGAACGGAGTGATGCTCGAGGTCGCGGACAGCGGGAGCGGTATCGATCCCGAGATGCTCCCAAGGGTCTTCGATCCCCTGTACACGACGAGGCGCAACTCCGCCGGGCTCGGTTTGTCGATCGCTCAGCAGATCGTCGAAGCGCACGGCAGCAAGGTGTCGATCGAGAGCAAGCTCGGGATGGGTACGAAGGTCACATTTGTTCTGAGTCGAACAACTTAGCGATCCCTGTGTGGACGCGGGCTGAAGCCCGCACCCACACAG
>DASVHS010000520.1:0-2273 GCA_036382495.1 Thermoanaerobaculia bacterium
GTCGATCGGCTCCATCCCCAGTTGTTGACGGAAATCACATTCCGCCCGGGCCACGATGAAACCGACGTCACGGGCTGAGGAGCCGCCATTCAGCTCGAACCACAGCAGCGTCCGGGCATGCTCGAAGTAGGTGAAGAAGACGGCGTTGTTGACGTGGCCGAATGTGTCGACATCGCGAAACATTACGCGATACGGCGCGACGTACCACCCACCCTGCCACCCGTTTTCCGCCTGCGCGACCAATCGTTTTATTGTACGCCGCTGTTCTGCACGGCCACAGGCGCACTTTGCCGCGTGCACGCCTGCAGATACTTCCCCGGCAGCGGATGATCGAGATACGGCGCGATGATCTGCGACGCGGCAACGAGCTTGCGGAGATCGACACCGGTCTCGATCGCCATCCCGTCAAGAAGGTAGATCAGGTCTTCGGTCGCCATGTTGCCAGACGCGCCGGGCGCGTACGGACATCCGCCCAATCCACCAGACGACGCATCGAACGTCGCGATCCCCATCTCGAGCGCCGCGAGCGTATTCGCGAGCGCTGTTCCGCGCGTATCGTGAAAATGCATCGCCAGTTTCGCCGCCGGAATCACCTGGCGAAGGACGCCGATCACGCCCTGCACCTGCATCGGCGTGCCGACACCGATCGTGTCGCCGACCGACACTTCGTAGCATCCGAGGTCGAGGAGGCGGGCGGAGACTTCGAGGACTTTCTCGGGAGGGACTTCACCCTCGTACGGACAGCCGAACGCGGTCGACACATAGCCGCGCACACGCATGCCGTTGCTGATCGCACGCGCCGCGACCGGAGCGTAATTCGCGAACGATTCGTCGATCGACATGTTGATGTTGCGCTTGTTGAATGTCTCCGACGCCGCGGTGAAGATCGCGATCGACTTCACGCCGGCCTCGATCGCACGATCGAGTCCCTTCATGTTCGGGACGAGAACCGGATACTCGACCCCCGGATCCTTCGGGATGTTCTCGTACACCTCGGCACTGTCCGCCATCTGCGGGACCCACTTCGGGCTGACGAACGCACCCGCTTCGATCACGCGCAGACCGGCGTCGCCGAGGGCGGTGATGTAGTCGATCTTCGCCTGCGTGGGGATCGTGACCTTCTCGTTCTGAAGGCCGTCGCGCGGGCCGACTTCGACGACTTTGACGCTGTCGACTTGGATCTTCATGAGTGTCATTCTGAGCCGCGAAGACGGCGAGGAATCTGGGCGGCTGGCCGTCCCCCAGATCCCTCGCCGTCTTCGCGGCTCAGGATGACAACCAGCTCCACGCCGGGCTGCACCATCTCGCCTTCTTTGCAATTGATAGCCATCACCTGTCCGTCATCGGGCGCCGTGATCACATGCTCCATCTTCATCGCTTCGAGCACGATCAGTGGCGCACCTTTCTTCACAACATCATTTGGCTTCACCAGTATTTTCAGGACCATCCCGGGCATCGGAGCGGCCGTCGATTGCTCGCGGTGGCGGGCCCGCGACCTTGGTCCTTTCGAGTCGACGTCGATCGAATAGATCTCGCCGTCGAATGCGAAACTCACGGTCGACCCTTTGACGACGTAGGGAACGACATAAGTGCGATCACCGACGCGGATCTCGGCTTCGTTGCCGCGAACCGACAGCACGGTGACTGCCAATTCGTCGCTCATCGTCCCGAGTAGCGGCTGCCCGGCGAGTCGATCGCCATCCCCGACGCGCAGAGCGGGCATTTCGATTCTTCGTACGTCTCCAGGTCGAGCTTGAGGAGCGATTCGTACGACGTGTCGAACGGGTTGTCCTTGCCGCTGCGATTCAGGATCGACGCGAAGCCGAACACGAGACCGCCGTGCTGTTTCACGACATCCGCGGTCTCCTTCGTCGACTTGCCTGTCGTCACGACGTCCTCGACAATCACGATGCGCTCGCCCTCGCTGATCTTGAAGCCGCGCCGGAGCGTCATCGCGCCTTCCTTCCGCTCCGTGAACACCATCGGCTTGCCCAGCGCCTCGGCGACCGTGTATCCGATGATGACGCCGCCCAGCGCGGGCGCGACGATCTTCTGCGGGCGGATCGATTTGACCTTCGACGCCAGCGCTTCGCCGATCGCCTTCGCGTTGCGGGGCGACTGGAGCAGCAGAGCGCATTGCACGTAGTTCGGGCTGTGCAGTCCTGACGACAGCCGGAAATGTCCCTGCAGAAGCGCGCCCGTTTTGTGGAGAAGCGAGAGGACGTCGAGCGGCATGGCCGCCGAGAATAGAATGGCCGGCGGAGAGAACGCAA
>DASVHS010000521.1:0-4088 GCA_036382495.1 Thermoanaerobaculia bacterium
GTCAACCTGATCTTCTTCGACCTCGATGAATTCAAACCGATCAACGACACACTCGGCCACCTCGCCGGCGACCGCGATCTCTACAAGAACAAGTGGTTACGCAAGAACCCGGACGAGGACCCTTCGCTTTATGAATATGACGGCAGCCGCGATGCGCAACTCATTGAGTTGATGACGTTCGCTGCCGAAAAGTCGGAGCCGAAGAAGGCGGACGGCTAGACGTTCGGTCGTTGGTCACTCGCGGCATGTCATCCTGAGCCGCGAAGACGGCGAGGGATCTGGGCGGCGGTCGCAATTCCCCCGCCCAGATTCCTCGCGCTCTTCGGCGCTCAGAATGACATATCGTTCCCGCGCATGATCCACCTCGGTTCCGTTCGCGGCACCACACTCGGTGTCGATTTCAGCTTTCTGATCCTCGTCGGGCTCTGGGTGGCGAGCTATTACGACCCTGCGCGCGGCATCCAGCACGCGTTGCTCTGGATCCCGGTCCTCTTTCTCAGCGTTCTCATTCACGAGCTCGCGCACGCCGCGACGATCGGCGCGTTCGGCTACGGCCCGAGCGAGATCGTCCTGGGCGGTATCGGCGGCGCCACGATGAACCGCCGCGTGGCGAAACCGTGGCACGACGTGATCATCAGTCTTGCCGGCCCGGTTTCGAGCTTCGCGCTCGCGTTCCTGATCAACATCATCTACGTCCGCGTTCCATTCATGCAGCGCGATCCGATGATGGTCGAATTCATGCCCCTGCTCTTCCAGATGAATATCTGGTGGGGAGCGTTCAACCTTCTGCCGATCTCGCCGCTCGACGGCGGTCACGCGGTGCGGAACTTCCTGCGGATGTTCTTGAAGGACCGCGTCGCATTCCTCATCGCCGTCTGGATCGCGATCGTCGCCGGCGCCGCGGTCGTCATCTGGGCGATCTGGGCGCGCTCGATCCTGCTGGCGGCATTGATCTCCTGGTACGTCTTCATGAACTACCAGTCCTGGCAGTATTACCGGGATCACGGAATGCCGGGAGACTGAAGCAATACAGTCCTTCCCACGGTCGCTCCGATTAGGGACGTCAGAAATACGTCGTAGAATGTTTGCTTCGTCCCGTCCGCCACGCGCATGACGATCCACCCACACCGCACTGCCGCCGACGCCGGCTCGACATCGCGTCTCGATCGAGCCAGAGACGCGCTGCGCCGGTTGTTCGGAAGGAAGCGCGCGAAAGGTGACTCGCTCCGGACGACGGTCGCGATCCTCAAGGCGCAGCAGGAAGCGACGCTCGACGGAATTCTCGTCGTCGACGGTGCCGGGAAGATCCTTTCGTACAACCGCCGCTTCCTGGAAATCTGGGGCGTGCCCGCGAGTGTCGCGTCCAAAGCCAACGACGAGCAACTTCTCGCGTACGCGGCCGGCGCGGTCGTGGACTGGTCGGAGTTCATCGCTACCGTCGAGCACCTCTATGCGCACCCGAGCGAGGTGCGCGGCGGCGATACGATTGCGCTGAAAGACGGACGCATTCTCGCGCGCACGTCCGTGCCCGTACTGACCGCGGACGATTCGATCGCGGGCCGGGCCTGGTACTTTCGCGACATCACCGAGGCCAAGAGGGCGGACCGCCTGCAATCGGCGCTGTTCCGGATCGCGGAGCTCAGCCGCGAGTCGCGCAACCTCGACGTCTTCTACGCGGCCATCCATGCGGTCGTCCGGGAGTTGATGGACGCGACGAATTTCTACATCGCCGAGTACGACCCGCCGCGCAACTTCATCTCATTCCCCTATTTCGTCGACCAGTTCGACCCGGCTCCTGCACCACGGGAACTGGGAACGGGATTGACGGGACACGTCCTGCGCACCGGGATGCCGCTCTTCGTCCGCGGGCGTGAAGAATTCGACAAGCTCGTCGAGATCGGCGCAGTCGAGCAGGTCGGAGCGCCGTCGATCGACTGGCTCGGCGTCCCTCTCAAGAGCGGTGAACGGACGTGGGGCATCATCGGCGTCCAGACCTACGACGAGTCACGACGTCTCAGTGAGCGCGACAAGGACGTGCTCGTGTTCGTCGCGCAGAACGTTGCCGGCGTCATCGAGCACAAGCGGCGCGAAGATGCACTGCGTGAGAGCGAGCGGCGTTACCGGCAGATGTTCGAGAACAATCGCGCCGTACAGCTGCTGCTCGACCCGGCCAGCGGCGCAATCGTGGACGCGAACATGGCCGCGTGCGACTTCTACGGCTACGCGCGCGAGGACCTGATCAACATGCGCATCTGGGACATCAACGTCCTGGGCTCGGAGAAGGTGCGCAGCGAAATGTCGATCGCCGCAGCGCAGGAGCGCAGCTACTTCCTCTTCCGGCACATGCGCGCCAGCGGCGAAGTGCGCGACGTCGAAGTGCACTCCGGGCCCGTCGACGTCGGCGGACGCCAGCTGCTCTACTCGATCATCCACGACATCACCGAGCGGCGCCGGGCCGAACAGGCGCTGCAACAGTCGGAGGAGAAATACCGGAACATCTTCAAGCACGCGCCGGTCGGGATCCTTCAGACCGGGCGCAACGGCAACATCATTACCGCGAACGCCGCCCTCGCCGGAATCCTCGGCTACGAGTCGCTCGATGACTTCCTGAGCGTCCCGGATGCCCTGGAGCTCTGGGCGGATCCCGGCGAACGAGAGCGCACCTATGACAAGTACGCGCCGAGCGGGTTCATCGCGAACTTCGAGGCGCAGTGGAAAAAGAAAGACGGCTCGACAATCTGGGTCCAGATCAACGCCCACATCGTGGAAACGGCTGCGGACCAGTACACCGAGGGGTTCATTTACGACATCAGCGAGCGCAAGCGCGCCGAGGAGTTCCTGACGACGACGAGCGCGCAGCGCAAGGCGGTGCTCGAAGCCTCGACGCGCGTCGCGATCATCGCCACCGACGATCACGGCGTCATCACCGTGTTCAACTCCGGCGCAGAGCGGATGCTCGGTTACACATCGGAGGACATGATCGGCAAACGGTCGCTCCTTGATCTGCATATCGCCGACGAGGTTGCGCAGCACGCCATCACGCTCTCGGTAGAGTTCAAGCGGCCGATCCATGGATTCGACGCGCTGGCGATGCGCGCGGCACTCGAAGACGTCGAGGAGCGCGAGTGGTCTTACGTCGCGAAGGACGGCGGCGCGCGAACGGTGCTCGTCGCGGTCACCGCGCTTCGATCCGACGATGGCTCGATCACCGGGTTCCTTCACGTGGCCACCGACATCACCGAGCGCAAGCAGAACGAGGAGATGCTGCGCAAGCAGTCCGCTGCCATCACCGCTTCGATGGACGGCATCGGCATCCTCAACGACCGTCTCGAATTCACGTACGTCAACGATGCGATGGCAAGGTTGTACGGCTACCCGCGCGCGCAAGGCATGATCGGCAAAGAGATGCGCGAGCTGTACGACGAGAAAGAAGTCGAGCGGCTCAACGCCACGATCTTTCCGGCGGTCCGGCAGAGCGGGCGGTGGCGCGGCGAAGCGAACGGGCGCCGGCGCGACGGCTTCACGTTCCCGCAGGAAATCTCGCTGACGGCCACGACGGACGGCGGAATGGTCTCGATCGTCCGCGACATCACCGAACGCACTTACGCCGAAGAGCAGATCAAGCACCTCGCCTATCACGACGCGCTGACCGGGCTGCCGAACCGCCTGCTGTTCAAGGACCGGTTGACCGTTGCGTTGTCCCACGCGCAACGCGATCAGAGCCGCCTGGCGGTTCTCTTCCTCGATCTCGATCGTTTCAAAGTCATCAACGACTCACTCGGCCACAACATCGGCGACCAGCTGCTGCAGGCCGTGGCCGCACGCGTCCAGTCCTGCGTCCGCGACAGCGACACCGTCGCCCGGCTCGGCGGCGACGAGTTCACGCTGCTGCTGCCGTCGCTGATCCGGTCGGAAGACGCCGCGCTGGTTGCGCAGAAGATCATCGAGGCCGTTCGCTACCCGTTCCACATCGAGGGGCGTGAATTTTTCATCACGACGAGCATCGGCATCAGTCTGTATCCCGAGGACGGCGCCGATGCGGCGACGCTGATCAAGAACGCGGACACGGCGATGTATCAGGCAAAGGA
>DASVHS010000522.1:0-4610 GCA_036382495.1 Thermoanaerobaculia bacterium
GGATGATTCGTACAGAAAGCCCGGCTCCATCGGACGGCCGATGATGTTCACCGAGGTCGAGCTTCGTGACCTCGACGGCGAAGTCGGCGAGATGTACATCCGCGGTCCGCACGTGAGCCTCGGCTACTGGAACAACGCGGCGGCAACCGCGGAGTGTTACCTCGACGGCGGCTGGTTCCGAACCGGCGATCTCGCCAGGCGCGACGAGGATGGTTTCTTCTACATCGCCGGGCGTTGCAAGGAAATGTTCATCACCGGCGGAGTGAACGTGTATCCCGCGGAGATCGAGGCGGAGCTCGTGCAGCATCCATCCGTCGCGGACGCGGCAGTCGTTGCGATCCCGGATGACAAGTGGGGCGAGGTCGGTGTGGCCTACGTCGTCGCGCGCGACGTCTCGGCGGACGACCTCGTGTCGTACCTCGCGGATCGACTCGCAAAGTACAAGGTGCCGAAACGATTTGTCTTCGTCGATTCGCTTCCGCGGACACCGTATGGCAAAGTCGAGAAGGGAAAGCTCCGTTGAAAAAGCCGGCACAGACACAGGAAGAACGTTCCGAGCGGAGCCGCCAGCAGATCCTGGACTCGGCGCTGAAGATGTTCTCGCATCGCGGATACGGCGCGACGAGCGTCCGCGATATCGCCGAGGATGCCGGGTTGTCGAAGGGGAATGTGTATCACCACTTTCCCGACAAGGAGACGATCTTCCGCTCTCTCCTCGATCGCTACTTCCAGGCGATGTCGAGGCCCGACTTTCCGTTCAATCGCGCACTCGCCAACGGCACGTTCCCCGAGAACCTCGAAGACCTTGGACGCGCCGCGCGCGACACCGTCCGTGATTATCGCGAGTACGTCGCGCTGATCTATGTCGACGTCGTCGAGTTCGACGGATCGCACGTCCGCAAGTTCTACGCGACGATGGCCGATCGGTTCAACGCGTTCTTCAAGGCGCACGGCATGGAAGAAGAGCTGCGCGGAAAACTGCAGGAAGGGTTATCGCCGATCTCCGCGGTCATGCTGGCGACGCGCATCTTCTACAACTACTTCTCGATCGAGATCCTGTTCGGAGTGAAAGACCACTTCGGCAAGGAGACTGACGAAGTGGTCCACGAGATCTCGAGGATTTTGAGGAACGGGATGCTGCGCTGATGTCATCCTGAGCGCAGTGAGGGATCTGGGCGTGAGGACGGGCCCGCACACACACCCCGGTCCCTCGCTACGCTCGGGATGACATGGAGCTCAGTTCTCCACGCGCACTTCCTTGCGCAGTTCCCGGAAGCGCGGATCCGACCGCAGGCTGTTCAAGTCGTCATCGTGATCGATGTAGCTGCTCAGTTGGAATCCGGCGGCGCGCGCTTTCTGCAGCCAGTCGATCGCTGCGTCGTTCTGATTCGACCGCGCGTAGCCGCAGGCGATGTTGTACATCGTCGTCGGCGCGCGATAGTTCAGATCGAGGGCATGTTTGAACGAGTTGATGCTCTCCTGGTTCTGTCCGCCCTGCAGCGAGGCGAAGCCGAGGTTGAACCATGTGCGGCCGAGGTTCGGGTATTTCCGGGTCATGGCCCGGAAGCGGGGCAGCGCGTCGACCCAGTCGCGGTCGTCCTTCAGAAGGTTGCTGATGAAGTTGTTCGACGGCTGCATGCGCAGTTCCTCCGCCATCTTCTTCAGATCGGCGAAGCGCGCGTTGTCGCGCAGGTTGTCGATGTCGGAGTCGTCGTCCAGCTTGTCGGTCGAGTCGAAACCCTCTTCGATCGCCTTCTGCAGCCACTGCATGCCTGACGCGACATCGCCCTTGCGCGAGTAGCCGCACGCGATGTTGTACATCGTCGTCGACGGCTTGTAGCCTTTTGCGAGCGCCTGCTTGAACGCTTCGATGCTCTGGTCGTAGTGTCGGAGCGGCAGCATGTCGTATCCGAGCTTGAACCACGACTCGCCGTCGGCGGAAGGCAGCGCGCGAAGCGTGTCGTAGCGGCGAACGGTGGTCTCGAGACGATCCTCACTCTTGTGCCGTTCGCGATCGGGCGCCTCGGCGATGACCTGTTTGAACTGCGCGTCCTCGCGGATCGGATCGAAGTCGTCGTCGCTGGCGATGTGATCGTAGCTGTCGTAGCCGGCGTTGATCGCATCGCGCAACCACTTCACGGCGTTCGGCGCATCGTCGAGCTGCGCGAAGCCGCAGGCGATGTTGTACATCGAGTCTTCGACGCGATAGCCGTGGCTGATGGCCTGCTTGAATCCTTCGATGGCTTCGCGGAAGTGTTCGTCGTTGTGCAGCTCGTAGGCGCGTTCGTACCACTCACGGCCGCTCTGCGGAGTGCCGTGATTGGTGAGCTTGCCGTAGTGCGCGAGGAGGACGTCCGAAGTGTCGATCAGCTTGTCGAGATCGAGGACGGCCGGCTTTACGTCGCTCTTTTCGGCGACGACGGTGACCGTCGACGACGACGGCTGCGGCGCCGCGACGAGACGGACTGACGCGAACGGGACGAGAAGGAGAAGTGACAGGGCGGTGATCGAGCCGACGGCCGTCAGCGAGAAGTTGCCGCGACGTACGTGCGGCTGCAGGATCGAAAGCAGACGGCCCTCGAGTTGCGAGCGGCGCGACATCGCCAGTGTCACGGAGCGGAACGGATCGACGCGCGGCAGTGCCTTCGCGATCGAAAGAAGATGTTCGGCGTAATCGGATGGTTTCGTCCCGCTGGCGAGCACGAGATCGTCACAGGCGCGCTCGCACTCCGCGCGGGCGATGCGCTCGAGCGACCACATCAGCGGGTGGAACCAGAACAGCGCGACCGCGGCCTTTGTGACGAGGAGCGTGAGTCCGTCGTAACGCTTCACATGCGCAAGCTCGTGAAGCAGGACGACGCGAAGACGTTCAGCCGGCCACTCGGTCGAAGCTGCCGGCAGGAGAAGGATCGGCTTGACCAGACCCCATACGACGGGGACGGTGATGTTGTTCGAACGCAGCAGATGAACTTCGCGTTCGAGGCGGAGGTGATCGCAGGCGCGGTCGAGCTCGCGCAGCGCGATCTCATCGGTGATCTCGGTGCTTCGGCGCGCGACGATGCCCACTCCCACGACGCCCGCGGCCATCCGCAGCAGGAGCGCGAACGAAGCGGCGATGACGCCGATGACGAGGAACCCCTGCCAGCTTTCCTTGAATCTCTCGACCGCTCGCGTGAGCGCGTTGAGTTTCGATTCCGGGACGATGTGCGCCGCCTGCGCGACGGTGATCGCCGCGGCGACGGTGCTGCGCGGCAATTCGTCGTCGTCGCCGGTCGCGCCGATCACCTTCGCCTGTTTCGCGGTCTGCGCCGCCGTCGTCGCGTTTGCGTTTGCGGCGGCAACGGGACGGCTCGGCAGAAGTGCGACGCGCCATGCCGGTAAAGCCAGGCCGATGACCGGCAGCGCGAGGACGCTGCACAGCGCCAGCGTGATGCCGAGATGTTTGGAGGCGGCGGAGAGCCGGGGAACGGCGAGGAGGAGCAGCCGCACGACCGCCAGGATCAGCGTCGCTTTCAGAACGACGAGCAGTGCCGGCACGGTGAGGCCGAGCGATTGAACGCGTGTAGCCAGTTCGATCATGGACATGTCAGCGTCCTTCCTTCCGTGCCTCGTCGATCAGACTCGATAGACGGTCCAGCTCTTCGGAAGTTAGTCTTTCTTTCCGTTCCAGGAGGGTGGCCACGACGTTCGCCGCCGACCCGTCGAAGAATGTGGTGAGCAACTGGTCGAGCGCGGACACTCCAGCTTTATCGCGGGATGTGGTCGGCAGATAGACGTAGCGCGCGCCGTCGTGCTGATGCTTGACGTGGCCCTTCTGCTCCAGAACGCGCAGCGTGGCTCGGACCGCGGAGTAACTCGGCGCCTCGGCCATCTGCTCCATCACGTCGTTCGCGGTCGCTTTTCCGTGGCGGAAGATGATCTGCATCATCTCGCGCTCGCGGCGGCTCAACGCTTCCTGTTTTGCCATTTTCTCAACGCTCCCAGACTGCTAGATTTCTAGCATGTGCTGGAAAATTAACCTCACCGCGAGGACCTGTCAAGCGAGACACAACAATGTGACATCTGGAGGGTTAGTACGCAGGGAGCGATGAGGAGTTGCAGTGGTTCTGTGTGGCCGCGGGCTTCAGTCCGCAGGTGCGGATTCTCGCGTTGACATCGGCGGCTGGAGCCCGCGGCCACACAGAAGCGCTACTGCCTTTTGACCGTCACCCTCCGCGCTGCGGTGTGCTCGACTCGCTCGAGAGCGACTTGTACGTCCCTTCGATGGTGACGCCGGCCATCCGGCCTTCTTGCGAAGAGAAATCCTCATTCGATCCTTCTTGAGACTCGCCGAGCCCCGCGACGTCGTTAGCGACCTCGCGGTCCGATTCGGCAGGTCAGATGCCGCTCGGACGGTGCGCAAGGCATCAGGCCGTTTGTCGCGAGGCCGAGCCCGATAGCAGTACCGCGGCGCACCGACTAGCCCACGAACCGCTGAACGACCTACACTCGGCCCATGCGCGTCGTCCTTCAGGGAAGTCTGAGCCACTTCACACCCAGCGAGCTGCTCCTGCTTCTCGGCGATCACGCGCACACGGGCACCCTCGACGTCGTCGGATCGGCTGAGGCGC